>JAYVYS010000163.1:0-5581 GCA_043784005.1 Isosphaeraceae bacterium | reverse complement strand
GACCTGTCACGACCTCGACACGTTTCGATACATCCTTGAACCTCAGCACTATCCTCGACCGGCATGGTTCCGGGCGATGATCCGGCGCGTCATGTCGGGTCTATCTCGCGCCGCGGCCGTGGCGTGTGATAGTGTCGCGACGCGCGACGCCCTCGCCGCTCTTCAGCTACTATCGTATGAAAGGCTCCATGTCGTTCACCTCGGCGTCCATCCCGAGTGCTCTCCCGATCCCGATATCGAAGCCGACCAAAGTGTTATGGAATGGCTCGGACCTCGCGAATTGTCGCCAACCTACCTCCTTCACGTCGGCTCGAACATCCAGAGAAAGCGTATCGACGTCTTGCTCAACGTTTTCGCGGAGGTCATGAAATCACGACCCGACCTGAGGTTGATCAAGGTGGGAGGCGAACTGACGACAGAGCAAGATCGGCAAGCTCGCGCGCTAGGAATCCGTGACGCCATCTTGACACTGCCCCCGTTTTCCCCGCGATCCCCGCGCGAACGGGCGGCTTTGGCGGCGGTCTACCGACGCGCGGCGGTCGTTTTGATGCCAAGCAAGGCCGAGGGGTTTGGCCTGCCCGTGGTCGAGGCTTTGGCGTGCGGCATTCCCGTCATCGCGAGCGACCTGCCGGTCTTGCGAGAAGTCGGCGGAGGTGCCGTTGAGTATCAACGAGTGGGTGATGTGTCGGGATGGACGGAGGCGGTGCTCGCGATGCTCTCCGAGCCGACGGAAGAGCGCGAATCACGTCGAATCAACGGGTTCAAACGCGCACGATTGTTTTCATGGTCGGCGCATGCGGAGCGCCTGGCGCTGATTTATCGCGCGGTGGCGGGTTATTGATCAACCGGGGTCAAGAACCTTCCGCCAACGCTTGGGCACGGAGTCGAAAGCGATAAGGTAGGTCTCTTCGAGGGGTACCGCGACGTAGCGACCGGGGTCAAGAAAGAGCGGCATGTCGATCAGCCTATCACCCACTTCGACCGGCTTGACGAAGGCCCGCACGCTTTCCCCGGATTGAGCGGTGGTCGGTTGCAAGTCGAGAATCAAGAGATGGACGCCCTGAGTCAAAAATTCGAAGGCCTTGCGACCCGACTTGTTGCCCTTCGACACGATTTCCACGATGGTCACGAGATTGGTCACCCGAGACATGTCGAACCGCCACGACGTTCTGTTTGCGGCGATAGAATTCCAGGTCGGTTTCGGCTGTGACACACACCGACGGTTGGGCAACCATGACTCCGCCCCCGGCGGATGGTGGTTCGGGTGGTTGCGTCGCGTCGTCGTCCGTCTGGGGCGGAAGACTTGTCTTGAGGGTCAGGATGTCGGGTTCGAATCCCGCGCCTTGCTGTTCGGCAAGAGCGTAGTCTTCGCTCGGAAGCAACCGTTCATTCAGGGCGTCCGTGATCGCACCGATCCAGCGCTGGTGAAAGTGGTGGAAGATCCCCGCGTCGACTCGCGTCCAGTCATGGATCGGCATGGGCGTGTCCAGCGAGTGTGCGCAAGCAAAACGGAAACCACGATCATCATACGGGCCGAATACCGAGTCCGATAGTTCGATCATCGTGGCGACTGACCACTCGATGCGTCACCTCCTGACATGCCAGATCACGTCTCGACCCGCCAAAACATTCGTCCTTCCTGATTTGTGTCATCTCCACGACATCAATGATTCTCTTTCGCAACACGTCGCCACGACATCCTCTTGAAGAGATAAGGTGATTTAAGGGGGGAAGTCCGGGGGGTCGCGTGATTGTCGCGCCGACGTTTTTCCCGAGACTGTCCTATCCTGCTTTTGACGGCGTTCGGTCTCGGTGACGCGCAATGTTCCTTTCGGACAACATCGCGCCACAAAAGAGAACATTTGCCGTTAGCTCTTCGCGCTGGGGTGTTGTCGGCCCGGCATGCTTTCGAGTCGCCGTGACGGGGGCGGTTGTGCTGGAGACGCTCTACTGGATCGGTGCCGCCTGCGTGGCCTATCCCTACGCGCTCTATCCGGCGGTACTCGCGGTTTGGTCGAAGTTTTGGGCAAGGCCGGTCCGGCGGTCGCTGCCGGGCGAGAGGCTACCCTCGGTCTCCGTTGTGATCTCCGTGTATAACGAGGAGGCCAATATCGGCCGCCGCGTTCGCGAATTGATTCGCCAGATCCTGGACGCCGACCTTGATGGCGAAATCGTGGTCGTCTCTGACGGGTCGACCGACAAGACGGCCGAGGTCGCGCGATCGTTGGTCGGCGGGGGCGTTCCCGTGGTCGTGCTCGACCTCTCCGAGAATATCGGCAAGGCCGCGGCGATCAGCGAAGGATGCATGAACGCGAGGAATGAAATCATCGCGTTGGGAGACGTCCGGCAATCGTGGGCGGCCGACGCCTTGCCTCGCCTGCTGGAAAACTTCGCCGATCCCGATGTCGGCGCGGTCGGCGGCGAACTGTGCATCGAGACCGCGCCCGGTGTCATGGCCGGAGTGGGACTTTACTGGCGATATGAGAAATGGCTCCGCCGTCTCGAAGGGCTCATCCACTCGACCGTGGGCGTGACGGGAGCGATCTCCGCAGTCCGTCGGCGGCTGTTCCGTCCGATCATGCCGGGGACGGTCCTTGATGACGTTTACTGGCCGCTTGAGGTCGCCATGCGGGGCGATCGCGTCGTGTTCGACGGGCGTGCCAAGGCGTTCGACCGGCTCCCCGATCACGTCCAGGCCGAGTTCCGCCGCAAGGTTCGTACGCTCGCGGGAAACTTTCAGGTCTGCGCGAGGTTGCCCCATGCGTTGGTCCCCTGGCACAATCCCGTCTGGTTCGCTTTGGTCTCTCACAAGCTGATGCGGCTGGTGGTCCCCTGGGCGTTGATCGCCACGGCGGGACTCGCCGCGGTGCTCGGCGGACCGCTCTATCATGGCCTGCTTGGGGTCCAGATGTTTGTCACTGGTGTCGCACTTGTGGGAATGACCCCCTTTGCCGCGCACCGGTCACGCATCCTCGCGGCCTTGGGTTCGTTCTTGCTATTGAATGCGGCGGCGTGGCTGGGCTTTTGGGTCTGGATCACCGGCAAGACCGCGCGATCGTGGACTAAGACCGCCTATCGCGCCCCTGTGCCTCATGCGCTTCCGATCCCGGTTTCCAACTCCGTCAACGCGCCCTCGCTCGAAGGGGCCGGGCGATGGGGTTGAATCCCTGGACGGCCACCGTCCTGGCACGCACGCTCTTTCAACGTCGTGCCAAGGTGGACGAAGAGACGCATCTCTTGCTGGCCATCGCCGATCATTTCGAGCCGCGATCGGGAGGGGTCTCACCCAAGGTCGCCCGCGATCGCGTGGCGCGCTGGGTTGACGATTACCCTCGATTTTTTTCAAACGTTCGCGACGCCGACGGCAAGCCGCCTCGACATACGTTCTTCACTCCGATCGAAGAATATGACGCGGGGCACCTTGATACCCTGGCAGGCCTTTGCCGCCAAGGGTTCGGCGAGGTCGAGGTTCACCTCCACCACGACGGTGACACTGCGGATTCGCTTCGCGTGATCCTCTCGGAAGCGGTGCGGACTCTGGCCGATCGTCATGGATTGCTCGCCCGTCGTCGCAATACCGGCGCGGTTGCCTATGCGTTCGTGCACGGCAACTGGGCCTTGAACAATGCGCGTGCCGACGGCCGATGGTGTGGGGTGAATGACGAGATCCGTGTCCTCGTCGAGACAGGATGTTATGCGGATTTCACATTTCCTTCCGCCCCGAGTGAGACTCAGCCGCCAACGGTGAATCAGATCTATTACGCCAAGAGCGACCAGTGCCGCCCTCGGGGCCATGACTACGGCCAACGAGTAGGTGAAAGCGATATGCCGACGGGTTCGTTGATGCTGATTCCCGGACCTCTCGGGATGGACTGGGGGCGTCGTAAATGGGGAATTTTGCCCCGCCTCGAAAACGCTTGCGTACAAGCGAGCCAGCCGGCGACGGCGGCGCGGGTGCCGTTGTGGCTAAAGGCGAGAGTGCAGGTCCCTTCGCGTCCCGACTGGTTCTTCGTCAAGCTCCACGCCCACGGCGCGACCGACTACGACGCCGCATGTTTGCTGGGAGAGCCGATGCAGACCTTCCATCGCGATCTCGCGCGGCTTTCCGCCGAAAACCCGCGATTCCATGTTCATTACGTCACGGCCCGAGAGATGTATAATCTTGCCAAGGCGGCCGAGGCGGGATGGCGCGGGACGGTCGCCGACGCGCGCGATTTTTTGCTCATTTCGGAATGCGGCGAACCCGTGTCCGCCCCACTTGCCAAAGGTTGATACCGATGCCTAACGATATGCCGGCGCGTCGATCATTTCACGCTTATGCTCTGGCCGGAATCCTCGGTTATGGAATGGTTCGACGGGTCGAGGCTCAAGGCGTCGCATCGCTTTATGGTCCAGCCGCCGACTTGCGAAAGCGAAAGATATTGCCGCCCGATAATCCGTGGAACCAGCCCGTCGATCGCGCGAAGGTCGATACGCTTTCCACCATGATCCTTCGCCGGATCGGCAACGAAAAGCCGTTGCACCCGGATTTTGGGACGGTCTATCAAGGGGTGCCCAACGGAATTCCGTACGTAGTCGTTCCGGGCTCGCAACCCAAGGTGCCAGTGACGTTTCGCTACGCCGACGAGAGCGATCCCGGACCTTATCCGATCCCGCCCGACGCCCCGATCGAAGGGGGACCGAAAGGGCAGGGGGACCGCCACGTGCTGGTTGTCGATCGTGATAATGGGAAGTTGTATGAATTATTCAATGCGCGTCCCGAACAAGGCGGGAAAGCGTGGTCGGCAAGTAGCGGGGCCATCTTTGACCTTGACACCAATCGCGAACGCCCCGCGGGTTGGACTTCCGCCGATGCGGCGGGATTGCCGGTCTTTCCCGGCCTGGTGCGTTATGACGAGGTCGTGGGCCTGGGCGCTGTGAAACATGCGTTTCGGTTCACGGTCGAGAAGAGTCGGCGCGCCTATATCTCTCCTGCCCGGCACTTCGCAAGCAAGGCGAACGACATCGACCTCGCCCCGATGGGACTTCGCGCGCGGCTGAAGGCGAATGTCGAGATCCGGCAATTTCCTCCACAAGCACGCGCGATTCTTCAAGCCTTGAAAACCTATGGAATGATCATGGCGGACAACGGCGGCGACTGGTTCCTTAGCGGCGCACCCGACCCACGATGGGACGACGAAGACCTCGTGTCCCTGAAACGTGTGAAGGTCAAAGACTTTGAAGTGGTGACGATGGGTGAGGTCGTGACACGGTGAGAGAAGAATTTATTTTATGAATGCCGCGTGGTTCAAAAACTGGGGGTGGGTGCTCGTGCTCGCCCTGGTCATCCGGTTGGGGTACGTCTTGAGCCTGGAGCGGCTCCCGGCGCGGGAACCTTTCGACGGGTACGCACAGATCGCCGCGAACCTACTGGAAGGTCAAGGCCTTAACCCGACCACGCCTCGACACTTTCATCTCCGCACCCCCACATATCCGTTGTTCGTGGCGGCGGTCTGGTCGGTCGTCTCTGAGCCTGCGCGATACGCGGCGCTCGCGGGGGCGCAGGTCGGGCTTTCGGTCGGGACGTGCGGGCTTCTGATGG
>JAYVYS010000162.1:0-13452 GCA_043784005.1 Isosphaeraceae bacterium | reverse complement strand
CTCCGCCGGTATGCGACGCCTCCGCTTCGCCGCCATGAACTCCGCCCCAGCCCGAGAGCCTGAGGAGCGACAGGAAGACGACGACGCCTACCCCGTCATTGAACAGGGACTCGCCGGTCATTTGAACTTCGAGTTGCCGGGGCGCGCCGACGGACTTCATGATCGACAGCACCGCGATGGGGTCCGTCGGTGATATGAGTGCGCCAAACAGCATCGCGTGCATGACTGGAATCCCCAGCCCCAGCCAGCCCAGGACCAGCCACGTCGAGCCGCCGACAACCAGAGTGGAGATGAGCGTCCCGAGAAAGGCGAGCAACGAAATGGTCAACCATTCCTGGCGAAGGTCATCGAAGCTGACGTGGATCGAGCCGGCGAACAGCAGGAACGCGAGTAGGCCGTGGAGTACGGTTTGACCAAAGTCGATTTGCGAGACCAACGACGCCGCATGCTCCCGGAACCCTCCTGCATAGGGGCCGGCAATGATGATCACGAGCGACATGAAGAGTGCCACCAGCATGACACCGATCGTCGTCGGCAGCTTGATGTAGCAGTAATTGACGAAGCTCGAGATGGCCGCGAGCGTGATCAGGATGCTGAATAGCGAAAAAAGGCTCACGATGCCTCCGAGAACACTTATAGGCGTGATCGGCAATCCACTTTCGACCCGTAGTCAATTCCCAATGCCTCTAAACTGGCGTTCGAATGAATGATTCATGGCCCAAATTTCTGATTCATCAAAGTTTGCACCTTGGTCAGACGACGCTTGTGGCGCTCGGCACCGCTGAAGCGAGCGGCTAAAAAGGTTTCGATCAGTTCCCAGGCGAGCCCGGACCCGATTACTTTTCCACCGAGGCAAAATATATTCATAGCATCATCTTCGACGCCCTGATGGGCGGAGAACACATCATGGATGAGCCCGGCCCGTACGCCGGGGACCTTGTTCGCGGCGATGGACGCCCCCACGCCGCTGCCGCAGAGCGCCACACCGCGTTCGACCTCCCCCGCAGCCACAGCCTTGGCCAGAGGGATGATGAAGTCGGGGTAGTCATCCTCGGGGTTCAGCTGGTGTGCGCCAAAATCGACGACCTCGTGACCCGAGGCGCGGAGCGACTCCGCCACCTCCCCTTTCAGGGCAAAGCCTCCGTGGTCCGCGGCGATTCCCACGCGCATCATGAATTCTCCTCGACTTGTCGAAGTATGTCATGAGTTCGTTTGCAGACATTCTCCACGGTGAAGCCATAGTGCTCCATCACGACTGGCCCAGGGGCTGATGCACCGAATCTGTCCACCCCGATCACGGCGATCTGGGGACCGACATAGGATCTCCAGCCAAGAGACGCACCGGCTTCGATGGCCAGGAGGGGCACTCCTGGCGGCAAAACCTCGTCACGATACCGATCCGACTGCGTCGAGAAGATGTCTGTGCTCGGCAGACTCACCACCCTGGCCTGGACGCCCTCCGTCATTAACCGATCACGCCCCTCCAGCGCCAGATGCACTTCGGAGCCGGTCGCGATCAGGATGATGTCGGGGCTCGCTCCCGCCGGGGATTCTGCGAGGACATACCCACCGAGAGGCACCCCTGCGGGGAGGCTCGGATAGCTGGCCAAGTCGAGCACGGGGAGGCCCTGGCGCGTCAACACCAGCGCTACTGGAGTGTCCCTTCGATCGATGGCGATCCGCCAGGCGGCGACGGTTTCGTTGGCATCCGCCGGCCGGATGACAACCATGCCGGGGATCGAGCGCAATCCCACCAGTTGTTCGACAGGCTGATGGGTCGGGCCGTCCTGGCCCATGGCGATACTGTCGTGGGTGAAGACGTAGATCACCGGCAGGCCGTTCATGGCCGCCAGGCGCATCGGAGGACGCATGTAGTCGCTGAAGATCAGGAAGGTGGCACCAAAGGGGATGAGGCCGCGGTGCAACGCCATGCCGTTCAATATCGCGCCCATGGCATGCTCACGGATACCGAAGTGCATGTTGCGTCCCGCCCAGTTCTCGGGCTCGAAGTTCCCGGCCCCGTCCATGTTCGTGTGGGTGCTGGGAGCAAGATCGGCCGAGCCTCCCATCATTTCGGGCAGACGAGAGCCGAGGACCTCGATCGTCTTCCCCGAGGCGATGCGAGTCGCCATCGGGCCGTCCGCCGTGGCGAATGTCGGGAGATTGGCCTCCCAACCGTCCGGTAGCTCCCTATGCACGACCCGCTGAAGCTCCGCGGCCAGGTCAGGGTATTCCGCTGCATAAGCCCGGAGACGTGACTCCCATTCCGCCTGCGCGGTACTTCCCCGCGCGACCGCTTCCCGGAAATGCTCCAGGGCCTCCTCGGGAATATGAAAGGGGGGTTCCACCGGCCAGCCCAGCCCTTCCTTGGTCAGGCGGACCTCCTCCAAGCCGAGCGGCTCGCCGTGGGCTGCCGCGGTGTCCTGCTTGTGGGGACTGCCGAAGCCGATGTGGGTGCGGACTTGAATCAAGGAAGGTCGGCCCCGCTCTTCTCGGGCGGACTTTAGCGCGGCGGCGACGGCGTCGATGTCGTTGCTCTGTTCGATCCGCTGGACGTCCCAGCCGAACGCGGCGAAACGGGCCATCCGGTCTTCGGTAAAGGCCAGCTCCGTGCTGCCTTCGATCGTGATGTGGTTGTCGGCGTAGAGGACGATGAGCTTGCCCAGCCGCAGGTGACCGGCTTCCGATCCGGCCTCGGAAGAGATCCCTTCCTCCAGGTCACCATCGCTGGCGAGAACATAGGTGTAGTGGTCCACGACCTGATGACCCGGTCGATTGAAGCGCGCTGCCAGAGCAACCTCGGCAATGGCCATGCCGACGGCGTTGGCCAAGCCTTGTCCCAAGGGGCCGGTGGTGGCCTCGACGCCGGGGGTCTTGCCGTATTCCGGGTGGCCTGGGGTGCGGCTCCCCCACTGGCGGAATCTTTCGAGTTCCTCCAGGGGTAAGTCGAAGCCCGTGACATGGAGCAGGGCGTACAGGAGCGCGCATCCATGCCCGGCGGAGAGAATGAAGCGGTCCCGGTCGGGCCATTGGGGATCACGCGGGTTGAACTTGAGCGAGCGATCCCAGAGCGCGTAGGCCATCGCCGCCGAACCCAGAGGCAGACCGGGGTGCCCCGACTTGGCCTTCTGCACGGCGTCGACGGCCAGGAAGCGGAGCGTGTTGACGCAGAGTTCGTCCAGCCCGGGCGGGGCGATGGTGGCAACGGATGTCATGGTAGTGAAGAACCTCCCTGGGTCGTGATCGGAGCCTCGCGGCGGCTCCCGCTCTGGGAACGGCCGTCGATCGGTTGTGAGCCTTGGGATCGGGGCAGATCGGCGATCGCCCCGGTCGGCAGGATTTCCGGTACGTCGAGGCGAGCCACACCGATCCGGTTGTCGGCCATCCCGTAATAGACGTCGAAGCGATCGGGAAGGCCGAGATCGTCGCGCCGGTCGATGGCGGTGGGAAACACGACGTTGGCGACGGTTCCGATGCACTCCTGGGGCAGGTCCGGCGTGAGCACCGGCTCCTTCGAGCGATACAGGATCTCACGCGGAGACTTCTCAGACAGGACCATCACACCTGCGGAATAGCACAACTTGTGGGCTACGGCGCTCGGTTCGGCCAGTTCGTGGACGCCGTGGTAGATGACCATCCATCCGTGCCGTGTCAGGATCGGCGGGGTGCCGCCCCCGATCTTGAGCGTCTCCCAGGGTTCCACCGGGCTGGCCAGGCGGTTATGCAAGGTAAAGTTGCAGAGGTTGTAGGGTTCATCGCCGGGCCGACCCAGCGGACAGTAGGAGATCCAGATGCTCTCTTTATGGACGTCCACCGGGCGGGACGCCGGCTGGCAGGCGGTTTGCTCGGGACGAGTCCCCGGAAAGAGAGGCCGGTGGAGGAGGGCCATGGCCGGTTTCCCCTCGGGGTCCGGGATGGCCACGGGGAAGACGCTGGCGTCCTTGTTGTCCACTCCGTCGAACTCGATTCTGTGATACGGGCGGAAGGTCGCCAGCCCCAGACGCTGCCAGTGGAACAGGTCTTCCGAGATCGCCAGGGCGATCCGAGGGCCTTCGGGCGAGAGCGCCGTGTACGTCATCACGTAACGCTTGAGGTCTTCGCCGAAGGTAATCCGCGGATCCTCGCAGCCGCCGCCGCCGGGCCGCAGCTCGTAGTCCGCCTCGGGCTCCAGCGCGATGCCGAGGCGTTCGACGCCCGCCGGGTCGCCGACCTCATTGAATTTGACGCGGGCGATGCCGATGCGCGAGTAATTCCCCTTCGCGACCAGACGCGGGAAGAGATAATAGTGCCCATCCGGGCCGCGGACCCCGGCCGGGTTCAGGACCCCTTCGACTTCCAGGGCATTGCCCGGCTCCGGCTCCATCACCAGCCCGAGCCGACGCATCGAAAATCCACCCATCGTCCCTCCTCGTTAGGTCACACCCGCCAGGCTCAACCGAGAGACGCGATAATGGCTTCGATGACCCGCTTGGTCTCCTCCGGGTCCCTGACCCGGATCGAAACGCAGCCGGCCTGCTCGGCCGGATAGTCGTTGCCTCCTGGGAACAGGGCATCCCCGATGAAGATCATCTCCTCAATGGCAATGTGGAGGATGTCTCGCAACTTCCTGATCCCGTAAGCCTTGTCGATCCCAGGCTTGGTGACGTCAATGGACGTCGAGCCGCCCAATCGGACGGAGAACTCGGGGATCAACGTACCTAGGATTGCTTTCATCTTCTTCCGCTTGGCGAAATCCGGGTCCCATTTCACCTTCTCTTTGAGGGGAGCTTCCTGGCCCAATCCCGAGAAGGTGATTTGACTCCCCCGATCCTCGATCACCTCGCCACAGACCTTCTCGGGCTTCATGCCGGATTGCGCGATCGCCGTCTTCAGGGACCCGACGATCTTCTCCTTCTGTTCGGGGGTGAAATTCTCGGCGTAAAGCCTGTCCCAACCGTTCACATACTCGTAGAACTGGGTCCCGCATGTAGGGAGGAGAGAAAGCTTCTTCAAGCGTTCGTCACCGGCAAGGTGTGAGACCACTTGTTTCTGAAATTGAGCCCAATTGCCTCCGGAAATCACGGCCACCTTGGTGACGAGGAGCAGCCTGTTCAAGAGTCCCGCCATCTCGTCATCGAGAGATGACTTGCTCGGCGCAAGCGTTCCGTCCAGGTCGAAGGCAACGAGCTTTTTCATCCTTACGGTCTCCGTGTTCGAGTCCCTGATCGCCATCGCGGACCAGATCGGCCGGCACTATTCCGGCAGCGCGACTTCCAGCATCGTGACGGCGTTGGCCGGGCGGAAGCGACACGCGCCCACTTCCGCCGGCAAGAGCACGACGTCCCCGCGACGGATGGGATAATCGGCACCCCGGTATTCGAGCTCCCCCTCGCCGAGCAAACAGACCAACACTCGCGGCAGGTCCGTCGCCCCGACCGCAAACGGCGACCCTCCCGTGTGCCGCCACACCGAGAAGTGTTCGCAATGAAAGAGACGGTCTCGCCGGGCCGCTGACGCCTCCTCCACCACCGGCACCACCGGGCCGATCGCCGTTTGCCCGAAATCGATGCAGGCCATCGCCTGCTCGACTTGAAGGGGACGAGGTTTACCCGTCCTGGGATCGGTGCGATCCCAATCGTAGAGCCGAAACGTGACGTCGCTGTTCTCCTGCACTTCGAACACCACGAGGCCGTTGAGAGTGTGAACGGTCCGGGCTCGGAGGAGGACCGCATCGCCGACCCGCGGCGTGAAGCTTGGTAAGAACTCCGCCACGGAGCGACTCGCCAGAGCCCGCTCCAAATCGGCTCGGGTCGTGCCCGGTTTCAGCCCCGCATAGATCCGGCTCGCCGGCCCCGCCTCCAGCACGACCCATGCTTCGGTCTTGCCGCTCTCGCCGGCCGGGATCAATTCGCGCTGCCCGTCCTCGGGATGCACCTGGACCGAGAGCTTATCGCGAGCGTCGAGGAACTTGAGGAGTACCGGGAAGCGCCGGAAACGGCCCGCAAGCTTTCCCAGCACTGGCTCTGGCAACTCCTCCAACAACTGCCGGATGGACGTGCCCGTGAGCGGGCCATTGGCGACCTTGCTGAGATGTTCATCGCGATCGCTGAGAAGCCAGGCTTCGCCGATGGGACCATCGCCGGGTAGCGGTTCCGTGAGCAGATTGGTCAGGTTCCGGCCTCCCCACAGTCGATACTGGTAGATGGGTTCGAATCGCAACGGATACATCGGCGCTTTGATCACTTCATACCTCCGCGTGAAACCCGGCTGATCCGCCCCGGCTGCGCACTTCCGTCTTCGTCAAAATCATGATGCCGAAGTCACGGTCGGTCGCGGCGATGGCCTTGCTGTCAGAGGGGTTCGGAGCGTGGCAACAAAAAGCAAGGCCATCGCGCGATTCATGGGTTCGGCTCCGGACGAAATTTCCGGGTTAGCGGCTGCTCATCGTACGAACCATCTCGAGGCACGACTTCTCGCAGTCGCGACAGGACTTGGCGCACGCCTTCATTTCGGGCGAGTCGAACTTGTCGCACTCGGCGGCGCAGGCCTTGCACGCTTCGGCGCAGGCGTGGCACGAGTAAGCCATCAGGGGGCTGTGCTTGGCGATCATGCACGCCGACAGGCCGCAGAACGCGGCGCAGTCGGAGGTCAGGTGAAGCGCCTTTGCGTGCTCCTTCTTGCCCTCGGCCACCTGCATGTAGCAGTGGTGGAAGGTCTCGTCGCAAGTTTTGGCGCAGTCGGAACATGCCTTGAGGCAGTCCTCGTGGGCCTTGTCCAGGTGGGCGGCGTGGGCCTCGCCCCCGGTCATGGCGACGAGCCCGGCGGCGGTGGCCCCCAGGACTCCGAGCAATTCTCGACGTTGCATGATTCCCTCTCCTTCTCGTTGAAGACTCTCTGTCGCCTACGGGTTCAATCCTTACATGGAACCATTACGGCTCCATGTTCCATCGCCACCAGCCCGTAGGACCTGGACCCGGCGGAAACGTGTGCGGCTACGTATGTTGAATCTTGAGTGGTTGTGGAGTTATCTCGATCTATGTTATCTGGAGTCCACTTGTTCAGTGACTGTGTTTTTTCGCCGAGTGATACTCCTTGCGGATGTGCTCGATGTCCGCCGAGGGCGGTGGGAAGGTCATCTTGAGTCCTTCCAGGTGCTCCACGACGATGCGGGCGACGGCCAGGTTCCTGAACCACTTGTGGTCGGCGGGGATGATGAACCAGGGGGCGTGCTCGGTGCTGCAACGAGAGAGTGCGTCCTCGTAAGCCGCCGTGTAGTCGTCCCAGTAGGTTCGCTCCTTGTAATCGGCCTCGCTGATTTTCCATTGCTTGGACGGGTCGTCGAGCCGATCCTTGAAGCGTTTCAGTTGCTCGCCTTTCGAGATGTGCAGAAAAAACTTGAGGATCTGGGTGTCGTCCTCGACGAGGCCTTCCTCGAATGCGTTGATTCGCGCGTAGCGGCGGGACCAGATCTCTTTCGGGACCAGATCATGGACGCGGGCGATCAGGACATCTTCGTAGTGGGAACGGTTGAAGATGGTCACTTGCCCCCGGGCCGGCGTGTCACGATGGATGCGCCACAAGAAATCGTGCGCGAGCTCGTCGGCGGTGGGCTGCTTGAACGCAGCGACCTTGCAGCCTTGGGGATTCATCGAACCCAGGATGTGATTGATCGTCCCGTCCTTCCCCCCCGCGTCTAGCGCCTGCAGGCAGATCAGGAGCGAGCGCCGTCCATCGGCATAGAATAACTCTTGCAGGTCCCTCAACCTCCCCCGGTAGTGCTCGATGTCCTTGGCCGCCTCCTTGTGGCCTTCGTGATGGTCCTTGAACTTCGTGTCGATGTCGTCGAGTTTGACGGTCGTGCCGGACCGCACTCGGAATCGTTCCAAATAGTTCATTTCGATCCTCTTGCTTCTTCTGGAGCACGACTATCGACCGTCTCCGGCCAGCGCACCTGCCGCTCAAAGGGGCCAGACTCGAACAACTTGCTTGGCGACTTCGATATAAATCGGGATGCCGACCGTCACGTTATAGGTGAAGGTCAGGCCGAGCGAGGCCGCCAGGGGCAGCGTGGGACTGGCCTCGGGGATCGCCAGCCGCTGAACGGCCGGCACGGCGATGTACGAGGCCGCGGCGCAGAGTACCGAGAAAAGAACATAAGTCCCCAGCTCGAAGGGAGTGTGCGTCAGCATGCTGTAGACGTGTACGCTCAAGATGCCGATCGTCGCGAACAGGTTCGGCGCCAGTACGCCGAACAGGATGAAGCCGTAACCCGCCGTCTTCAGGTCCTTGAGCCTCCGGGCCGCAGTCATACCCATCTCAAGCAGGAACAGGCAGAGGATCCCCTGGAATAACGTGACGAAGAAGTTGTCGTCAGCGCGTGTGACTTCGGCCCCTTGAACGCCGCTCGCGAAGCCGATGAAGATGCCCCCAAAGAGGAGAACGAGTCCCGGGTTGAGGAAGACCTCGTGAAGCAGCTTGAGGCTCATCCCCTTCTGGGGCTGAGGAGTCGAGCCGTTGTCGTCCAGCTCGTGCTCCATCCTTTCCATGGCCAACTCTTTTTCCAACTCGATCGCCGACGGACCGTGAGCGTGCGATCCGCTCGAGTCCTCGTCAGTCACCGGTCGTCGGGCATGGGGATCATACCCCGGCTCATGGGGCATGTTGCCCAGCGCATCCATCCCATCGCGTCGGAGCCGCGAGACGAGATAGAGCGCCACCAGGCAGCCCGGGATCTCCATCACGGCGAGCATCACGGGCATGAAGGCGTTGAATTTGATGTGCGTGGCTGCGAGAACGCCGAGGCAGGTGACGAAGGTACCAGCGGAGTCTGATCCGTAGAACCCAGCCACCGTCGCCTGATCGACCTCCCGAAGGTGCGTCGTCGCCCTGAGGACCCCGAAGGCGATCATGCCGATCACGAAGTTGAGCACGAAGCCCATGAGCATGAACCCCAGGACCGGGCCGAGCATGTTCAACTTGATGCCGGCCAGCTCCTCGCCGCCGTGCCAGCCGATGGCGAGGAGTAAGTACATCGTCAGGGCCTTGTAGACCACGTAGGGGATCTCGTACTGCACCTTCAGCACGACGATGACGAAACCGAGGTAGAAGAACAGCAAGAGCGGCTTGAACAGATTGTGGCGGAAGTTGTACCAGAACTCGCCCAGCACCGACCGTTCGGACGTCGAGACCGGCCCGGTCATCTTCTCCGGGTTGAGCGTCACCTCCGATGCGACGACGGAGTTCGTGACGCGGACCGGAGTCCCAGGTTTAAGTTTGGCGAGATCGGTGAACGCCTTCCCATCGCCCCCCAGCGGCGTCCATTCATTCACGCGCACGACGACGTCCTGGTCACCCGACTTGGTGGTCAACACGAATCGCCTGCCCCGCACGTCCACCGACTTGACGGTTCCCAGAAGATCCTCGGCCCAGACCAGTGTGGGGACCATCACGACGACGAGCACGGCCAGAGCGCAAGCCACCAGAGCCGCGTGCGTTTTTCGGAACCTCATTTGGCCAACTCACCTTTCGGAATCAAATGAACTGAAATGTTCATTAGTAATGAATTGGATGACGAGAGAGCTCCACTTCGGCCCCTGGTCGGGGAACCCGAGCACCGGATGAAGATTCCGGACGGGGCCGACCGGAAGCCTCGGTCATACGGCTCTCGTCGGCAACCCGGCCTGGGTCGAGGCGCGGACTTTGCCGAGCACCTCGATGGCGAGAGGGACTGTGGTGACAGCTCCGACCAAGAGGAGCGTCCACCCGACAGCCTTGCGTTGGTTCTCGGGCAGGCGATCCGCCAGCAAGAGTCCGAGCCCGACGCCGAGGGCCGCCCGGGTGCCGACGAGCAGGGCGAGTTCCGGTAGGGTAACCTGGACTTCTCTCATGGGACGGATTCTCTCGGTTCGTCCGGATACGCTCTCCGGGATGGGTCAGCAAGAGCCCTTCTCGACCTCTTGTGAAGGTTCCGGCCGGAGGCCGGCCGGAAACTTCGGTCACCAGGGGCTGGACGGGTTACGGCGCAGCGGTGGCGAGTTGTTCGCCATAGACCGTCGTTGAATTCGCCTGGGTCTGATCAAGGAGGTCCTTGGCCCGTTCTACTTCCGCGGCCGTCCCATGGGCGATCAAGAGGAGTTTGCCGTTCTTCACCTGGGTCTCGTATTGCAGGACGCTGTCCTTCGGGATGCCGATGCTGAACATCGCGGCCCCCAAGGCGCTGAGGCCGCCCATCACTGCGGCGCCCTCGAGCCCGGCGACGATCCAGACCACGATCGGTCCCGCGACGAGTAGCGGACCGATGCCCGGCACCCAGAAGAACGCGGAGCCGAATAGCAGCCCCCAGAAGCCGCCCCAGAAGGCCCCCAGTTTGCCCCAGTACGCCATGCGGTCGCCGGCCGTGTAGTAGCCGACGACGTTTTCTTCCGTGTGGTAATCCTTACCGACGATCGACAGCTTCTTCATGTCGAAGCCGCTCTTTTGAAGCTCGCGGATGGCGTCCTCGGCCCGGTCGTGGGAGTCGAAGGTCGCGACAACGGAGTTCGTTTTGAGCATCTTGTGGTTCCTCCAGTGAGCCTTCGATGGAGTATGAAGAAATCACAGAAGCTGCGGCTTGCGCTCAGAGTTCGGTTCGGCCGGCGATTTCGAGCTCGTTCCTGATGATCGCATGACCGAATACTCGTCGGACCGCTTCCTGGGCGAGTTGCTTCTGGTGGTAGCTGGCAACGCGCCCTTCGAGGATCACAACACTGTCCCGAACGGACACTCCGATGTCGTTCAAGGCCGGATAGCCGGTTCGCCTCGGTTCTTGTGGCAGACGCTCGGTGAGGCAAGTGCACTCCGTCTTCTGCAACGGATGTTGCGCCGGACACGGCGCGGAATCGTCCTCCCGATCACCGTTTAGACAAGGATCAAGCGGCATTCGTGGATATCCTGTCAGAGAAGCTCTAGTCGTCGCGACGGTCGAGCACACCATTCGATCAACTCGGTTTCGGATACGCCTTGTTGCTTGGTTCCTTGACATCCCTTGACTCATTTCATCAGTGAAATCAGGTGGGTCGACCTACTGGGGCAATCCCTCGTGAATCCACGCGGCTGCCTCGTCGGCCTTGCTGTCATCGAAATACCGGACCTTGGCGGCGGTGAACGGCTTGCAGAAGACCGCCATCCCCGCTTCCCACCGATTCTCGCCTATCAGAGCCAACCGCTCGATGTCAGCGAAATGGTGGAGGTCGAACTTGACATCTTCCCACGCAGCGCCCACGGTTTAACCGTGGAAGCCGTTCATCCGTACTAGCATCCGGACCTTGCCGTTGGTCTTGATCGCCCGCTCTACCTCCGGGATGAAGGTCGCGTAGTCTTCTCTCGTGAGCTTGCCGCTCAAGTTCAGGATAAGAATCTTCCCGCACGCTTCGTCCTGCAATTGGATGGACCTGGGGTGTCTCCTTGTGCTTGTTGACTTGCAATCCCCATGCCAGCCATCAAATTATTTCTTACGTTTCGCTTTAAGGTTGCTGAATCGGTGAGCACTCGATAAGGGAGCAGGAAAGCATTCCCCGGATCAACGTTCCCGTCGTGGTGTCACTTTGGGAGGCGAGTGTTTCAAGTTCCGCCAGACGCGATCTGGGTAGCAGCAACGTCACTTCGACGATTCCGGAACCGTCGGGTGGCGAGTCGATTCGGAGATCGCCCAAAATGCAGTCGGCGTTACACCGATTGCACCGACCGGCGAGGTGGAGACCGATCGCCCGGCGGATGATCTCCCCGATTGTCCGTCCTTTGGCCCCGGCCTCTTGAGCCAAGGCATTCAACTGTCCATCAAGGAGCACCAGAGGGAGCTCGACACATGAATCTGATGTATCAAGTTCCTCCAAACGCGTCGGTATATCACGGATCATGATCATGGTAACCGATCCTCATTATGTTGCTTCGACTTGTCCTGTGCCGGTTTGACACGCCGATCGGAGCTTTCAACGCCTTGTGAATGTTGAATCAGTAAGGTACCTCTGAGCCCGAGATCTACGAAGGAAGGGATCACCTCGCTATTGCCGGTGTTAACTCGGCTCCGTTGGTCGTCCCGCATTGGGCCGGAGTCGTGACCTCCGAGCATGCGTCCCCATTTCTCCCATCCTTAGACGCGACGGCATTCGAGTCATCCGGGCCGCTTCCCAAGAACGGTCGCAACAGTTCGATGGGCAACGGGAAGATGATCGTAGAATTCCTCTCCGAGGCGACCTCCGTGAGGGTCTGGAGATAGCGCATCTGCATCGCCATCGGATAAGGCGTCATGATCTGGGCAGCTTGCCGGAGTTTGTCCGCGGCCTGGAACTCCCCCTCGGCGTTGATGACCTTCGCGCGTCGGTCTCGTTCGGCCTCCGCTTGATGGGCCATGGACCGTTTCATTGGCTCAGGGAGGTCTACGTCCTTCACCTCGACGACGGAGACTTTCACGCCCCACGGCTCGGTGTGTCCATCGATGATCTCTTGCAGGCGGCGGTTCACCTTGTCCCGCTCCGTCAGAAGGTCATCGAGTTCCGCTTGACCAAGCGTGCTGCGCAATGTTGTCAACGCCACCTGGGAGGTTGCGAACAAGAAATCGGCCACCTCCAGAACGGAGCGCATCGGATCTACGACCCGGAAGTAGAGCACGGCATTGACACGGACCGAGACGTTGTCTCGGGTGATGACATCCTGAGGCTCGATGACCTTTGTAATAGTCCGCAGGTCAACCCGCATCATGCGATCGACCGGCCAGAAGACCAGGATCAGTCCCGGTCCCTTGGGCTTGGGCATGGCCCTACCCAGCCGGAAGACCACACCGCGCTCATATTCGTTCAGGACACGGATGCAAGTCAGCACGTAGCTCCCGACCAGTGCGAGAACGATTGCCAAAGCAAGTGCCGCGATCTTGATCATTCCCATGATTCAAGCTCCCGTTGAAAGGACGTCGGGCTTTTTCCCATTCGAATCAGGGATCTCCTCCGGTCGAGCCCCGCTCCAGGTTTCCGTGGGAGAGCTACCGTCCATCAAGAACACCTGCACGACGGTGCCGGTAGTAAACGCCTGCACAATCGCACCGCTCGCTGGTTCGACTTCCGCGGTCGCCTCACGCACGACGATGCCGGTGATGCGCTTGATCTCCTGCCGAAGCGCGTCGGAATCGCTGCCGAACAGTTGCCGATGAAACTCCTGCACCTGGGAGGCGCCCTCCGGAGTCTTGGCCAGGGCCTTTTCGGCGGGAGACAAGGCCCCATAGAGCGTGACCACCAGCGTGTCTTCACTCAGGACCACGGACACCGCTCGGGGCGCGTGGCCCGTTCTCTGCTCCTGAAACTTGCTCGCAGCCTGGGCCACTTGCTGCGCAACGGTTGGTTTCGGCATGACCATCGAACTCGTCCTCAATTGAAGGACTATTTGGGATAGCCTCAAAAAACCGATTCACCGCATTTCCGAAGACCAAAAAAAAACCCGACGTGG
>JAYVYS010000161.1:0-5032 GCA_043784005.1 Isosphaeraceae bacterium | reverse complement strand
ACCCGCCGTGAGTGTCGGGCGGCCGCCTTACGTAAATGGGGGCCGGAGATGGCCAGGCTTGAGACGGGTGCGGGGGTCTCGATCGCATAGTTCGCGTCGAGCGCATCCTGTCGAAACATCCGGACGGTTTCGAGCGAATACATGTCGAGATCTTTACCAGAGAGCGAGAGTTTTGCGAGGATATCTGCCGTAGCGGTGATCACATGGCAGCCGATCTCGTTGGCCTGAAAAACGTTTAACACTTCGCGAGGGCTCGCCCAGATTAACTCGACGCGCGGTAGGTCGCGAAGGATGGCGATCGAGCGCGACATGATCGGGATCGGGTCACGGCCGGTGTCGGCGATCCGTCCGGCGAAGACCGAGACAAACGCTGGCACGGTGCTTTCCAGAGAGCCGACCACGCGAATGACCTGAGTCAAGGTCAGAATCGCAGTCACGTTCACCTGTACCCCCGCGCGGGCGAGCCTTCCGATCAGGGGACCGCAAAACGTTCCCTCGGTGTTGGTGACGGGAACCTTCACGAAGACATTCCGGCCCCAGGACGCGATTTCGAGGGCCTGTCGTTCCATCTCTTCGAAGTCGTCTGAGAAGACCTCGAAAGAGACGGGCAAATCCGGCACGATGGCGAGGACGTCGCGTGCGAAACCTTTGTAGTCGCGGACGTTCGCCTTACGCATCAGGGTGGGATTGGTGGTGAACCCCCGGATTCGAGGATTCTCGGCCATCCGTGCGATGACGTCGAGGTTGGCTCCATCGGCGAACAGCTTGACATTCAGATCCGCGAACACATTCATGTGTATTCCCGCCTCGGATTTCTTGGCGATCTCGACCGGTTTTCAAATCATGACGAACGCATCGCGCTCCGCGAGGATCAGACGGCACGCCTCAATGAGCGACGCCGAGACCGCGTCGGGCGGATCCGGGAAACGTTCCCCGTAACCGTCACCTATAAGGAACGTACGACACCCCGCGGCTTTCCCCGCCGAAATGTCGCGCCAGCGGTCTCCCACCATGAAGGAGGCAGCCAGATCGATCCGAAACTGAAACGCGGCGGCTTGCAACATCCCGGGCTTCGGCTTGCGGCAAACGCAATCGTCGGGGTCGTCGTGACCGCAGACCAAGATCGCGTCGATGAGCACGGCTTGAGCGATCGCGTTGTGGAGGGCTTTTAGCACCGTCGCGGTTTGTCGACCGCGTGCCAGGTCGGGCTGGTTTGTCACGATGATGACGAGGAACCCAGCCGCTCGAAAACGTGCCGAAGCCTCGGACACACCGGGTAGGATCTCAAGCTCCGCGAGATTCGCGGGAGGATAGGGTCGCCCCTCGCGAATCAACGCGCGATTGATCACGCCATCGCGATCAAGGAAGACAGCACGACGCCCGTTCATGTCGCGACGCCGACGGGTGCGCTGAGGGATTCCCAGCGATTCGCACGATGGAGGAGACGAGGGTGGCAGACTAGGCAATGCCAGACGATAGCCTGAAACGACTCGGCCAGAGGTGTGATGAGTTCCGGATCGACGGTCGGCACGAGGATCACTTCGTTGCCAAATCGCCCTGTGTGCCCGCCGTCGCGACCGACGATTCCGTAAACGGAAAGCCCACGACGCTTGGCCTCATCGACTGCCCGGACGATGTTCGGACTGACGTTGCGTTCGGAATCACCACCGCCGACGGACAGAACGAAAATTGCGTCCTTGGACGATGCACGACTGGTTGCGAGCCACGATTCAAACACCGTCGACCACCCTTCGTCGTTCGTCCTGGCGGTCAGTTCGGCGACGTTGTCACAGGGGGAGTAGCATTCAATATCGGCGAGCTTGCGGAAGTCGTTCACCGCGTGGCTACAGTTCGCGGCGCTCCCTCCCACGCCGATCAAAAAGAGCCTGCCGCCACGCTCGCGAAGTTCCGCAAGGCCGATGGCGATGCGTTCGACGGCCTCGTGGTCGATCGCCAGGGCAATTTTGGCGGCGAGCCCCATAAAGCGTCGGGAATGAGTTACGTTGTGGGTTCTTGACTGTGGCATGAACATTTATCCAACTCGGCGCGCACCGTGAACCTCTCCGACGGATGGTCGGCGTACGGGTTCTCGGCCGGTTTTTTCTCTCTATTTGCCCGGTGGGCGGTAAGCCCGCGTTGCAACTGTTCTCGTTGAACGAGCGTTGATCGGTACTGAAATGTCTCGGGCCTGAAAAAGAAATTCACCCCTTGCCTGGGGCAGCGACGGTGTACAGACCATCGATTCTACGATGATTCACAGTTCAATATGAAATTAAGCCGTCACGCCGTGACGATCTGAGCACCGCCGATGAGGGAGAAACGACGGGTCGCGCCGCGGGTATCGACCACCAAGCTCGCGTTTTTCAGGATCAACTCGTAGTCAAAGGCTTTATGGTCGGTCGCGATCAGGACGCAATCCTGATCCTTCAAGATCTTCGCGGTGAGCGTTGTACTTTCGAGACGGATCGTGTGACCCCGCAACGGGGGAAGCACAGGAACATGAGGGTCACTGTAAGCGATCGCCGCTCCTCGATCTTGCAGAAGTTCCATTAGCTCAAACGCGGGACTCTCGCGGCAGTCGTCCACGTCGGGCTTGTACGCCGCACCCAACACGAGAATGCTGCTTCCCTTCACCGCCTTGCCACGCGCGTTGAGAGCGTCGGCCACTCGTTCGACAACGTGGTGGGGCATCTTGGTATTGATCTCGCCGGCAAGCTCGATGAATCGCGTGTTCACACCATGGCAGCGTGCCGCCCATGTCAAGTAAAACGGGTCGATCGGAATACAATGTCCGCCCAGGCCGGGGCCTGGATAAAACGCCTGAAATCCAAAAGGCTTGGTCTTGGCGGCGTCGATCACTTCCCAGACGTCGATACCCATCTTGTCGAAAACGATTTTAAGTTCGTTGACCAGCGCGATGTTCACCGCGCGATAGGTGTTTTCAAGGATCTTGCAGGCCTCGGCCACCTCGCAGCTCGTCACGCTGACGACTTCCGGGACCGCCGCGCCGTAGAGAAGCTGCGCGAGCTCACCACTAATCGGGTCCCACCCGCCGACGACCTTGGGGATGTTTCCCGCCGAGAACTTGGGGTTGCCCGGATCTTCACGCTCGGGGCTGTAGGCGAGAAAGAAGTCGCGACCCGCGACGAGGCCTTCGGATTCGAGTTCGGGCCTAAGGATGTCGCGGGTCGTGCCCGGATAGGTCGTGCTTTCCAACACGACAAGCTGGCCGGGGCGGAGATACCGCCCGATCATCTTGCCAGTCTCTCGCACGGCAGTGAGGTCGGGCTCTCTATGCTTTCCTAGCGGCGTGGGCACGCAGATGAGGATCGCGTCGGCCTCGCCGATTCTTGAAAAATCGGACGTCGCCGCGAACCGACCGCTATCGCGCAATGTTGCCACACGATTAGAGCTGATATGCCCGATGTAGCTCTGGCCGGCATCAAGTTTTTCTACCTTGACGTGATCGATGTCTAGTCCCAGTACCGGGAATCCCTTGCTAGCGAAAAGCTCGACGAGCGGAAGGCCGACGTAACCCAGGCCGATCACTCCGACACACGCTTTCCGCGCGGTGATCCCCTTGCGAAGCCTAGCCGCGAGGGTGTCCGTCGCAATCGAATGCGAGGAATTTCCGTTCGCGGATGGCATCAGTTGTGAGGCTGGAGAAAGCGGCGACGTCATACAAGCCTCATCTAGAATCGCGGTTTGTTTATACTTTAAAGCTCATGTTCAAGCAGCGACGAAGAAGAATTTAAAACGCGACGAGATAGTCGGCGAGGGAACTCCTGTCCGCGTTGATCTGGATTGGGAGCCCTTCCTATCAAATCAACTTTTCTGTCCCCTCTGGATAGTGTAGAACGCGATCCCCTCGCGCGCCTTCAATTCAACAGAGCGTTGAAGAGCAAACGAAACGTCCCGTGCGTTTGGCCGCGGTGCTGGGGCCGGAACCCGAAGAGGACGACCGACCCTTTGCCCCGAGGAATTTCGACCAACGCCGCCTTGCCCGCGATCTTGGCGGGACCGAGCAGCCAACCGCTTTCCAGCGGGTTCGACGAGGCGTATCGCAAAGGAACGCGATTAGCGCCTCCAGCCCCGGTGTCGAGGTCAAAGGCGAGCGACCGATCGAAATAAACCGGGATCTCCTGGGGCAAACCGAAGGTCAGCGAACTGCCAGGCGTGACAATCGTCCGGAGAATGGACCCGGGCGCATAAAATTCCGAGCTCGATAGCCCTTTGAGCACGTTTTTGACCGGCAGATCGAGCATCTCAATCGCATACTCGCATGAGGCGTCAAGGCAAACGAGCTTGCCGCCGTCTTGCAGAAAATCCCGGATCGCGGCCGCCCCCTCCGGTCCGATCCCGCCAACGTATCGCGGCTCGGTTTCGTTTGCCATGTAGCCCGATTTCAAGGTCTTGGAATCGATGGCAGGAATCAACAGCGAGTCGAACCGATCCTTCAGCTTTCCGGCGCGGATCTCCGCGTTGTGGACCGTCGTATAGGGAACCTTGAAGGATTCGAGGACGAACCGGGTCCAGCCTTCATCCATGTTGGGAACCCAGGGCTGATAAAGGGCGACCCGCTTTGGCTTGTACGGGCGAGCCTCGTCATCGATCCTGACATTGGTGACCCGAATCTTTGATCCAAGTGTCGGCAATATCCGATCAAGATGTGAGCGGCTCTTCTCGTTAACGGAGAAGGCGATCGAGTGTTCTTTCGAAGCCGACTCTCCTGACCGGACGAGGCGGACCACAGATCGAAGTGGAATCCCCGCGTCCGCGAGCGAAAGTAACAAGGTGATATCGTCGTTCCCTTCATTCGCGATCAAGTAATCGGCCCCCTCCACCCCGTCCTCGATCGACCCCTTCGGTCCGTCGATTCGATCCAGTCTTTCAGACGGGACCTTCAGAGGCGAGAGCGCCTCGACGACCCTGACTCCCATTTGAAGCGGGAGGGTCCAGCCTGCGACGTCATAAGGAGGCTCGGCTTTGCCTCCGGCCGTGAGGCGTTCAGGATAGACCTGACGCTCGAGCA
>JAYVYS010000160.1:0-2884 GCA_043784005.1 Isosphaeraceae bacterium | reverse complement strand
ACGCGGTCGCAGCCGAGGGGTCTCCGATCCGACCCAGGGCTTCAGCGGCGACACGCCGATTGGCGACATCTCGCGACTTCAACATCACGGTCAAAGATTCGACCGCGTCCTTATCTCGCCAGAGGCTTGCCGAGTGCGCCGCAGCCTGGCGAACGATGGGATTTGGGTCGTCAAGCGCGAGGCGGACAAGCGCGCGCGCCTCGGGAAGATCGATCCGGCAGACGGCCCAAACGGTGTCGATCCTGGCGTCGGGGCCTCGTGATTCGATGGCGACACCCTCTTTGCCCCCGCTGATCTCTGCGGGCTTGAGCATTTTCAAGAGCGCCGGAAGCGCTTTCGGACCGTGCGCAGCAAGCGCCGCGATCGCGCGTTGTCGGACGACCGGGCGTCCGTCGTCGAGCCGCTTCGCAAGTTCCGAAGCGCTCGGCGCGTTCCAGTCGAGCTTCAGGCCGCGCGCATCGGCAACTTTGCGAGCGTTCGGTTTTCGGATACGGTAAATCGCGCCGAGAATATCGGGCTTTGGCAACTGCGAGGTTGGACAACAGAGCTTGTACCAGCCGCCGGTATCCAACACGAGCAGGCTGCCGTCGGCGTCTTCGATGACATCGGTCGGGTGAAAATCGAGGTCGGGTGCGACAACGAAATCTTCGTCAACGGTCGTGAACGTGGCTCCTTCGGGCTTCAAGATGTGGCGAGTGACTTTATGCAGGTTGAAGCAGCAGGCGAAGAGATTGTCTTTGAATTCGGTTCCCAAGCCCAACGATTCCAGTCGGTGCAGGCCAGCCGGTGCCGCGGGGCCAAGGTGAGTCATGACGGGCATGACCTCGGGGGCCGTCCACTTGTGAGCGGGGGCGAAGATCGGGTCGTGGATCTTGCCGTAGATTCCGCCGTAGATGGCATGGATCAAGCCGTCGCGTTTGCCACCGCCGGGATGTTGTAGAAACGTTGTCGTGAAAATGCGCTCACCCCCGGGAGTAAACACAACATCGACAGGATTATCCATGCCGCCGGTCATCACTGGCTCGATGCCCGACCCGTCGGGACGCGATCGGAAGATGTGTGAGGCTTTCGTAACGAATGGGGATTTGCCCGGTCGTTCATAAGTCTGTTCCGCGAACGCCCCTTTGCACCAGTAGATCCAGCCGTCCGGACCCCGGTACGGGCCATGAAGATCGTTGGCGCATCCAGTGAGGGTCTTTCCCTGGAACCATTCGACCCGCTTATCAGCCACTCCGTCGCCATCGGTGTCGGTGAGCTTCCAGATACTTGGCGGGGCCGCGACGTAGAGCGAGCCCTCCAGCCACATCGTTCCCTCGGGAAACATCATCTTATCTGCGAACACTGTGCGACGGTCGAACGTGCCATCGCCGTCGGTGTCTTCAAGTCGAAGAATCCTGTGTGGCTTTTCAATCAACTGCTTGGCGGGCGGGTCGTTCGAGCCGGACGAATCGGCGACGTAAAGCCGTCCCTGTTCGTCGAAATCGGCTGTGATAGGCCGGTCCACCAGCGGAGGCCCCGCGATGCGTTCGATGATGAAGCCATCGGGAACCCTAAACGTTCGCCCATTCAGAGTGAATTCGCCGCCTGACGCGGGAAAGGGGACGAGCATCGCGACGGTCAGAATAAGCAACCTGAGACTGGTCGGAAATGATTCGGGGTGACGCATCAATCTCAAGCTCCCGAGGGCGCGGATCGAACGAGGCAGCGGTTCTGATCGGTTCCGCCGCCTTTGTTCTAGTCGAGACTGGCCCCGGCTACCAGATGAAAGACCTTTGACCACCGGATTCGGGGGCAGCCAACGCTTCACGTTGGCTTACCGTCACTTCCGTCAGGCCGTCGAATTCTCTTGCAAATAAGCGAGTCCGCTCGCTTCATCCTCAAAAATCGGGATGAACATTGAGAGTTGAAGGATCTCGGCCCCAACCTTCACTTCGGGAGTCAGTTCGGCGAGGGCGATCCGCACGCCCGCTTGCGAGGCCTCTTTCGCGAACTCGAGGAGTGCGCCAAATGCGGAGCTTGACATGAATTTGGTGTGTCGAAAAATCAAGAGCAACCGTCGCGCGAAACGAATCCTGATGAGACTCTTTAACTTTCCGCCGAATTCTTGTGCGAACTGCGGATGGATCATCTCTCGAGCGACGACTTCAAACACTCCGACACCGTTGACGATCCGCCAGTGAAAAAAATTCTCGAACTCGTTGCCCATCTCACCCCCGGGGTCGATCGATGTCATTGAGCGCTCGGGACCAGTCAACACCGACTGCGATTCCACGAAGAGGTTGGAGAGAAGGTCTATGTTCAAAATCGCATGATAACACGTTCAGTGGCATTTCTCCAACGAGATTTGACCGATGGCAGGGCCGTTGCCTTTCCGCAGGTCGCGAAGGCTAGACCGGATTTTTCATCCGCCTCTCTGAGCGGGAAGCGTAAGCAAAAGTTGCTTGGTTTCGGATCGGTTTGTCCGGTTTTCGGCCGCTCGGCGCAGACCTTACCCCTGACCCCCTGCGCGGGCCTCACTTCCAACGCCTTTTGCGGCTTCTCATCCTCCTTCCGGGCTGCGTTGGGCCGGGCGGTCGGTCAGGTTCTGGTAGACTGTCCGAAAGATCTCTTGGTACGGGTAGCTGCTCGAGAGGTGGAACACTACTCGTCGAACCGCCACGGCCACCCTCGCCGCGACTTTGAACAATTTGAGCCGGATCGTCCCCACCTGGGCTTGTGCCAGTTCCGTCCCCGCAAGCGCCTTCCGACGTAACGCCTGGACCAAGACGTAGGCCGATGAACTCAGCAGCAGCCGGAACTGATTCGCCAGGAACCGGTGGCAACTCGTCCGGTCGGCGAAGAGATCTAACTGCTGCTCTTTGATCCGGTTCTCCATCTCGCCGCG
>JAYVYS010000159.1:0-6899 GCA_043784005.1 Isosphaeraceae bacterium | reverse complement strand
GCCGACTTGAAGACCGTGGCCGAGGCGGATGGCTTCGCCATTTTTCCCGCCGGTGATAGGGACTACGTGGCGGATGAAATTGTAGGGTTCCTGCCGTTGGGCTAAGATGCCCCCCGATCCGACGAATATCCCCGGTGGTCTCTCTCGTGCGAGGTTAGCGCCGAAGCATTCTCGATCCTGACGAGGATCGTCGCGCGAGTCTCTGCCGCTGTGGAAGGAACCGCGATGACGCCTACGAGTCCGATCCTGATCGAACCTTCGACGACGCCCCGAACAGGCGGACGACAGCCGTTGTTGGCCTCGGTCAGCTCGGCGGTACTGCTCTGGACGACGTTTCCACCGGCGGATTGGGGCTGGCTCGCTTGGGTTGCGCTGGTTCCTCTGTTCCTCCAGATTCCAAGTCAACGGTCGCCGCGATCACTTTACCTAGGCGCGTGGGCGGGTGGTTTCGTGTTCTGGACGCTGGCCATTCAATGGGTAAGGCTGTCCGACGAGTCCGCGTGGCTCGGCTGGCTCACAATGGCGCTGGTCCTTTCATTGTTCTGGCCGTTATTCCT
The DNA here is from genome assembly GCA_043784005.1 of Isosphaeraceae bacterium. Classification (GTDB taxonomy): domain Bacteria; phylum Planctomycetota; class Planctomycetia; order Isosphaerales; family Isosphaeraceae; genus JAYUFP01. The sequence goes on along the minus strand of JAYVYS010000159.1, from coordinate 6,342 downwards.
GGTCTTGGCTCGGCTTGCGTTTTTCCGGCTTCGCTTGCCCTTGATGATCGCCGCTCCCGTGATCTGGGTCGCCCTTGAGTACCTCCGCGCCTACTTTTTGACAGGATTCCCCTGGTATTATCTCGCTCATAGCCAGCACCTCGCACTGCCGGTAATTCAGATCTCCGACGTGACCGGTTCGCTCGGGGTCAGCATGTTGATCGCGATTGTCAACGCCTGGATTGTCGACCTGATCACCTTGCCCTTGCTTCGGGTGACTCCGAGAGGCACCCGGCTGACGTTTCTCCAGGCGATTCGACTTAGCTGTGTGCTTCTCATGCTAGGGGTCACGCTTGGCTATGGAGCGTTCAAGATCGGAACGTCGCAATTTAGGGATGGTCCACGCGTGGCACTCCTTCAATCGAGCTTGATCCAAGGATTGAAAGATTCAAAGAGCGCGGACGAACTCATCGCAGTCTATCAGAGGTTGATCTCCCGGGCCCTCCGCGTGGAGCAGCAGCCCGACCTGATCGTCTGGCCCGAAACCGCTTATCCATACGGGTTCGTCTCAGTGACGCCCGGACTCGATCTTGGAATTCTCGAGCGCCAGCTCAACCAGAGCGGGATCAAGCTCACCGCCACTCAACGCGAGATCCAGAGGACTTCAATTCTGGAACAGCTCCACGGTATGACAGATCAGGCGGGAGTGCCCATGCTTATCGGAAGTCTGTTTTCCGAACACTCCGCCGAAGGGTTCTCTAAATACAACGCAGCGATTCTGTTCCAGCCGAAGTCGATGGGCATTCAGGTTTTTCAAAAGTGGCACCTCGTGCCGTTCGGCGAGTATGTCCCCCTGATCAAGACGTTCCCCTGGCTGACGGTGTTCACACCCTATTCCACCGGATATGTACCGAGCCTTGCTTTCGGAAGAGATGCCAAAGTGCTGAACCTCGGGCCTTACAAGATTGCCACGGCGATCTGCTTCGAAGACACAGTGCCCCAGGTCGTCCAACGGTTTTTCGGGCTTGGGAAGGGAGACGATCCGGATCTGTTGCTCAATCTTTCAAACGACGGTTGGTTTCATGGCTCCGAAGAGCACGACATGCACCTGGCCGTCAGCGTTTTTCGAGCCGTGGAACATCGCGTCCCACTCGCAAGGGCGGCCAATACTGGTGTATCCGCCATAGTGGATGGCAATGGTCGGGTTCTGGCCGCTCTGCCGAAATTGAAGGAGGAAGTTCTGAGCGGGGTGATTCCGCTCGATGATCGACGTGGCTTGTATTCGATCTGGGGAGACTGGCTGGGTCGAAGTTGTCTGGCCGTTACGATCGGTCTGGTCCCCCTTTCGTACCGTCGAGGGAACCGTAAAAAGTCCCTGTTGTCCTGAAAACACTTCGCTTTCCCAATATCGCTAGCCCTCCGTTCTTGCCCCGGGTCTGATCATAGGGTAGATTTGGGCGTGTTGGGGCGGGAAGGGTTGAAGATTGCGGCCTAACGTCGTTGGGCTCAGGTTTTTTGATCCTTGCCGACGCAACTTTCGGATCGTTAGAATCGCTAGGGTCCGTACAACGCCGCGGGTCCGCCCCGCGTCATTGAATTTGACTCCACGTCTTCTCGGACACGAACGGTCATAACGCCTTCCTTCGCCTGACTCGTGGCGGCGACGTCGCTGGGGGGTCAATCGGCCGTATTCCTTCTGAATGGTGGGATGGGACCATGACGTTCGTCGGAAAGATCCTTGTTGTTTTGATCTCGCTTTTAGCGATGGTCTTCCTGGGCGTCTCCGTCGTCGTCTTTTCGACGGCGACAAACTGGCAAGAGAGAACGAAGATAGAACGCACCAAGGTGGCCGACTTCCAGAAAAAGAATAGCGACCTTGATGCCCAGTTCAAGCTCGAGCAGGCCAACCTTGAAAAGGCCAAGGGGGACCACGTTGCCGCGGTCAAACTCGCGGAGACCCGGATCGAGACCCTGCAAAACGAAATCAAGCAGACCCAAAGCGAAGTAACCGCGGCCCAAGGGGCTCTTGAAAAGCTCAACCAGAGCAATGCCGTGGCACTGGCCGAAGCGGCTCAACGGCGGACCGAGACCGAACAAATTCGCGGTCAGAAGTCCGAAGTTGAGAAACAGGCCAATGAATTCAAGATCCAGCAGACCGAGTTGATCGACAAGATTCGTGAACTCGAACGTCAAAACAAGACCCTCGACGACAACAACAAGGATCTTCGAGACCGAGTCGCCCGGTTCTCGACCCTTCTCCGGAAAGCGGGCCTCTCCGACGATATCACGACGGTGAAAGGCCTTGAAAGTCCGCCCCCCGTCGAAGGCGAAATCACCAAGGTTGACGTTGCGAACAAGAAGGTCGAGATATCGATCGGCTCCGACGATGGGCTCGTGGTCGGTCACGAGTTGTTCGTGTTCCGGACGAAACCTCTTCCCCAGTACCTCGGTAAGATTCAGATCATGGCGGTCGACCCTGATCAGGCCGTTGGCAAGGTCATTGGACGAACCGTTCAAGGCATCAAGCTACAGGAGGGTGACATTGTCTCGTCCACGATCCGGCGGTAGAGCGAGCGCTGCTCCCGCGCGCGGTGCCACCCAGCGTGGTGTTTACGTGCAGGCACCGAAGAGTGATATCTTCGTCGTTCTGCTCGGTGTCGCGTTGGGGTCCATGATTGTCGGCTGCCTGCTGATGTTCCTCGTGTTGAACCGTTATGGCTTCAGCCGTAAGGTTTCGAGCAACTTCTCCGCACCGATTCAGTCGATCGCCTTGGCCAACGGCACAATTCCGTCGCTTCGGGTTGCTGCCTAAGTCCCTTGAGACTTTCGAGGATATGAGCCGCGAGCAAATCACTGTCCGCGCCGGATCGGGCCTGCTCGATCCGGCGCGGACGGCGTCGCGCTCATTTCCAAGGAACGATTGCTCGGTTGATCTTGCTACCGGATTGTGACCTCAAGGGTCCGTTCGATCATTAACTATTTAATCGCAGACGCCCGAGAGGAACCTTGCCGCTCGTCGTCTCCTCCCGACTTCGAGCGAATGGCGTGGCAATGTTGAGCGGCGTCCGCGAGACCGGCGGATTTGAAACCTTTCATGATCGATCGCCGTTCGCAAGTCATGATTCTAGAAGGTTCCGCACCTCCGACCGTCAAGGAGGCCAGGTGTGCCCGACCTGAGAAAAGATCCGATTGTTGGACGCTGGGTGATCATTGCCCACGAACGCGCGAAGCGCCCGCATGACTTCAAAGCGGATGCCCAAGCGGTTGCCGATCCCCACGCGCTCTGTCCGTTTTGTGAAGGCCAGGAGCACAATACGCCTCCGGAGATCCTGGCGTATCGCGACCGAGGGACACGGCCGAATAGTCCAGGTTGGCGCGTTCGGGTGGTTCCGAACCGATTTCCCGCGCTGAAGATCGAAGGCCAACTTAATAAGCGCGGCGACGGCATTTACGACATGATGGCGGGAGTCGGGGCACATGAGGTCATCATCGAGAGCCCCAAGCATGTTTTGAGCATGGCTCAGCTTGCCGAGGACAACATTCAGGAGGTCCTCTGGGTATATCGCGACCGCCTCGTGGACCTCAAGCGCGATCCGCGTCTCGTCTACGGAATGCTCTTCAAAAATGTGGGTTCGGCCGCCGGTGCGAGTCTCGAACACACGCATAGCCAGCTCATCGTCACGCCGATCGTGCCGATCTCGGTCTGGGAGGAGATGACCGGCGCTCTGGAGTTTTTCAATTACCGGGGGCGCTGTATTTACTGCGATATGGTGCGGCAAGAGATCGCAAACGAGAAGCGCATCGTCCTCGATACCACGCACTTCACGGCGTTTTGCCCGTTCGCGAGCCGGTTTCCGTTCGAAACATGGATCATCCCAAAACAACATTCGAGTCACTTTGAAAACATTCCTAAGCCCGGAGTCGACGACCTGGCAAGTGTTCTCAGGCAGGTCTTGAATAAGCTCGAAGTCGCGTTGGCTTGTCCTCCTTACAACTACATCATTCACACCGCACCCTTTGATCATCAGGAACAGCCCCATTATCACTGGCATATTGAGATCATCCCCAGGCTCACGAAGGTCGCAGGTTTCGAGTGGGGGACGGGTTTCTATATCAACCCTGTACCGCCAGAAGATGCCGCGGCGTTTTTGCGCGAGGTAGAGACCGGTCCGTCCGCGAGATCGGCGACATCAGTCGTCAGGCCCTTAATCGAAGACCGCTGAAATGAGACGATAAGGAACAGTTCGGTAATCGCTTTTTGAAGTCGTCAAAGGCCATTGTAAGGACCGATAGCGCATGAGCCCGACCGGTGTCCGTCTGATCTTCGCGCTTCATAATCATCAACCCGTCGGCAATTTCGACGGCGTGTTTGAGGCGGCGTATCGCGAAAGCTATTCGCCTTTCCTCGGGGTGATGGAGGATTACCCGGAGATCCCGTTTGTCCTTCACACCTCTGGACCGTTAATGGAGTGGCTCGCGGACCGAAAGCCCGAGTATATCGATCGCGTGCGACGACTCGTTGAATCTGGGCGTGTCGAGATTCTCGGAGGCCCGTTCTTCGAGCCGATCCTCACGATGATTCCGAATCGAGACCGTGTTGGCCAGATCCGGGCCTACGCGGATTACCTTGAAGAACTATTGGGGGCCAAGCCGCGAGGGATTTGGGTTCCGGAGCGGGTCTGGGAACAACACCTCGTGTCGGCACTCGTCGAAGCCGGCGTCGAATACACGGTCCTTGACGACTTCCACTTCGAACGCGCAGGCCTCACTCCTGACGAACTTCTCGGCTATTATCTTACGGAAGACGAAGGGAACCTGCTCAAGGTTTTCCCGGGCTCGGAAAAGCTTCGCTACATGATTCCGTTCTGGGAGCCACACGCCTCGTATGAATTTCTCCGCAGGCTTGCCGACGAGCATCCCGGCGCGACGGTGGTTTGTGCCGACGACGGAGAGAAATTCGGGTCCTGGCCAAAAACGTATGATCACGTTTTTACAAACGGTTGGCTTCGGCGTTTTTGTGATATGGTCCGAGGCAATCTCAGTTGGCTGAAACCCACCACCTTTGCCGAGGCCGTTGAAACCACACTACCGATGGGCAAAGTCTACCTCCCGGATGGTTCCTATCGCGAGATGACCGAGTGGGCGCTTCCGCCGGCGCGACTTCACGAATGGAAGGAGGCCGTGAAGCAGGCCGAGGGTTCGCCACAGGCCGAGCGGCTGAAGCCCCACGTGAGGCTCGGTGGTTTCTGGCGGAACTTCAAAACGCGCTATCCTGAAACCGACGAGATGTACACGAGAATGCTCGGCGTCTCGAATCGACTCAACTCCGTTCAGTCTCGATCTGATAGTGATCCCGACTATCTTGAGGTCGCGCGTCAGGAACTTTATCGAGGCCAGTGCAATTGCCCTTACTGGCACGGGTCGTTTGGCGGTCTTTACTTGCCGCACCTCCGCAACGCGATTTATCAGCATCTGATCGCGGCGGATAATGCGCTCGACGACGCGGAGGGAAAAGTCGGCTCGCGGGTTTCTCTCGACGTGGCCGACTTCAATCTCGATCTTCGGCAAGAGATCCGGATGGAAAATGATCATCTGGTGGCGTTCCTTCGCCCGGCGATGGGGGGGCACATCTATGAACTCGATGTCCGGCGGGCCCTCGCGAATCTTCTCAATACGCTCGATCGCCGTCCAGAGATTTATCATGCGACGGTCGCGGCCATGAGCCGGGTTGATCACGAGCCTCTGGATTCGGCACCGGATCACATGGTTTTCAAGCAAAGCGGGCTGGAGGATCGGCTTTTCTACGACAAACATCCTCGAAAGGCCCTTGTCGACCATTTCCTGTCTCTCGGTGCGACCTTGAAGGACCTGATCGATTGCCGAGACACGGAGCGCGGGGATTTTGTGAGCGGGGCTTATCTCTCCAGGGTATTTCGGACCCCGGACAAGGTGGGTTTGAGCATGGACCGCGTAGGTCGAGCCGATGGCCACCTGATCCGAATCCGGAAAACGATCGAGCTTGTGGCCGGTAGCCCGACGTTGGATATTCATTACGTGCTTGAAGATCTGCCGATCAACGTCCCGCTCCACTTTGCGGTGGAGATCAATATCGCCGCGATGGCCGGTCATGCCGATGACCGCTATTATTCGGATGCCGATGGCGAGCGCCTTGGGATGCTCGATGCGCGGCTCGATCTGAATCAACAGAAAACGTTGTCCCTCTCTGACGAGTGGCTCGACCTCAGTGTGAACTTGAGCTGGTCGCGTCCTGCAGATCTCTGGACATTCCCCGTGGAAACGGTGAGTCAGAGTGAAAGTGGGTACGAATGCGTTTACCAGAGTTCCGTTGTCTTGCCGCGTTGG
>JAYVYS010000158.1:0-9248 GCA_043784005.1 Isosphaeraceae bacterium | reverse complement strand
GCCTTGTGGTGACCACACCCAGTTATCTTCACGACGGTCGGGCACTTTCTTGGTTACTTTTCCTACGGTCGTGGTTTCCCACTCGACTCTCGAAAAATTCAAACGCCATTGATCGCCATCATGCGGTGGAGCCGGTCGCTTCGTCCGTGCCCCGAGGACGGACCACGGCAGCGCGATCTCGACGGTCCATGACGTGTCGCGGTCGGTAGCGTCGTTGAGCGTTCCGTTAACTTGGACCCCGGATTTCATTCCCGGGATTTCCCAGGCATTCACCGCGGGCCCGCCATCGCGATAGGGCTTTTCCAGCAAAAGGTCCCACGTGGTGTTCAAAGCGTTGATTTCCAGCTCGTAATAGGCATGATTATCGCCGTCGGGGTCGAGGAACACCTCGAAATCGTTATCCTGAAAAATTACGAGGTCGTGTTCGCGCAGGGTACCCCAGACGTTGGGTTCGGACAGTTCCGCGGCAATGTAAAAATATTTCTCGTCCCAGAGCATCTTGGCGCGGGTCCGAAAGCGAGGACGCGGCTTTTTCGATCCTTCGATATCGACAAAATCGTCCGTCCAGGGGGCAAGCCTCCACTCCTTGACGTCGAGCACACCGTCGATCACCAGCGGAGTTTCGGCTCTTCCACAAACATAACCCTTAGGTGTGTTGACGACGGGCGGATCGGCACCCTGGACATCCGGCGAAAGGGGACCGATGATCAACACGATCATCAGGCCGAGCAGACGACGGTGCGTCGAATTCTTCATCATTCGGCTCCCCCTTCAGTGGATTGGCCTGGCGAACCAGATGATAGAGTTTGCCCATTCGCCAAGGCCTGGTCAATCAAAAGCTCTATTTTCAACCTCTGAACGAGAGATAAAACATGAATGGCGACGAGCTTCGTGCGATGCAAGCCCCGTTAAAGGCAAAGTACAAGGAAGACGCAACCTCCGCGCACTTTACACTTCGCTCTGAAGGAAAAATCGAGGCCGACGGCCTCTCATGCGGCGTTAACACCCACATCGGGCCTCTCAAGGCGGGCTTGCACCCAGCCACCGGTGGCGACGGTCGACTCGCCTGTTCGGCGGAGATGTTGCTGGAGGCACTTGTCTCGTGCGCGGGGGTAACCATCGCCGTCGTCGCGACCGCCACCGGAATCCCGTTGAAGGGGGGCACCGTGACGGCGGAGGGCGACCTTGATTTTCGGGGGACACTCGGCATTAACAAGGAAGTTCCCGTAGGCTTCAAGACGATCCGCCTGATCTTCGCGCTAGATACGACCGCGACGTCGGAGCAACTCGATACGTTGATCCGGCTCACGGAACGATATTGCGTGGTCTATCAGACGTTAAAGACTGCACCCAGCATCGAAGTTTCACGTCTTTCATGATCCAGGGCCTGTCGCGTCATGATTGAAAAGCTCTTTCTTCCGGAGATTCGCGAGCTTCTCGCCACCAACGAGGTCGCCCTGATCGGCGACGTTCTGGGCCAATGGCTTGGGGCCGACCTCGAGCTTTTACTGAACGAATTCGATGACCTCGAAAAGGTTCGAATCCTCCGCGCCCTGAACCGACCCCTCGCGGTTCAAGCGTTCGAACATCTTGATTTCGACACGCAAGAACGCCTGCTCGCCATTATACCGGAGCAGGAAACGGCGGAGATCCTGGAGGAGATGTCGGCCGACGACCGGACCGCGCTCCTCGAAGATCTCGACCCCGCGCATGCCGCCAGACTACTCTTGCTGCTTTCTCCCGGCCAGCGGGCGGTGGCCGAGTCGCTTTTGAACTATCCGCCTGAGAGCGTGGGACGGCTCATGACGCCAGAATACGTGGCGGTGAAGCAGGATTGGTCCGTCCGGCACGTCCTTGACCATGTCCGCGCCCATGGTAAAGATAGCGAGACCCTGAACGTCATCTATGTCGTTAACGATGAACATCGCTTGATCGGTGACTTGCGGATCAGAAACGTACTTTTGGCGCCTCTCCATCAGCTCGTTCGTGATGTGATGACGTCGCAATTTGTTTCCTTGAAAGTCGATGACGCGAAAACGGCGGCGGTGGAAGTCTTTCGGAAATACGATCGCTCGGCGCTTCCGGTAATCGATGTGCGTGGTTCCCTTGTCGGGGTCGTGACCATCGACGACGTGCTCGACATCGCAGAGGAAGAAGCGACCCGCGAACTTCAGAGATTCGGTGGACTTGAAGCCCTTGACGAACCTTATGTCAGCACGCCATTGCTATTGATGGTGCGGAAGCGCGCGACCTGGCTCGTGATCCTGTTCGTGGGAGAGATGCTCACGGCCACGGCAATGGGTCATTTCGAGAGCGAGATCGCCAAAGCTCCCGTGCTGGCGTTGTTCGTTCCCTTGATCATCTCAAGCGGAGGCAATTCGGGATCGCAGGCTGCGACTTTGATTATCCGCGCGCTCGCGCTCGGCGAACTGACCTTCCGGGACATCGGTCGCGTGTTCGGCCGTGAAGTGGCCTCGGGCCTGATGCTCGGCGGGATGCTTGGTTCGATCGGGTTCATGCGGATCGCGCTCTGGAGTCAATTCACGGATATTTATACTGTCCATTGGCCTCAGGTCGCCTTGACCGTCGGCATCTCACTGGTCGGAATCGTCCTGTGGGGGACGCTCTCGGGGTCGATGTTGCCGTTCCTTTTGAAACGTCTCGGGCTCGATCCCGCGACCTCCTCGGCTCCGTTCGTGGCGACGCTCGTCGACGTCACGGGGATCGTGATTTACTTCAGCGTGGCTTATGTGTTCTTGCATGGGCTATTACTCTGAGACTACTCGAATCTCCCTCAAGATCCCGATGAAATTCGTCCTGTCCCAGTATTGTCCGGGAGGAGTGAGACCGCGCGATGAGAGGAATGCTGCACCGAGATCTTGACTCGATGACCCTTCGGCATGTCTCTTTGCCCATCTTTTTCGGACTGACGCTGTTTCTTGCCGCCTCACTCTCCTTTCTCGTGCAACCGATGGTCGCAAAGGCCGTTCTGCCCTTCTTCGGCGGCTCTCCCGCGATTTGGACCGTCTGCATGCTCTTTTTCCAGTCAATGCTCTTGCTAGGGTATGCGTATGCCGACGTGATGACGCGATCATTCCATGTCGTGAATCAGGTGCGGTTGCATTTCTTCTTGATCGCATTGGTTGTCGTCACGCGACCCGACGCGGCACGGATCATCGCGGAGCTTGATTCTTCAAATGTTATTGAGTCTCCGACGCTCACGTTGCTCGCTTGCTTGATCCGAGCCGTAGGGCTACCGATCCTGTTACTGGCGACAACTGCTCCGCTTCTCCAGCATTGGTATGTCGTGGCGCGAGGCCCCTCCTCACACGACCCCTATTTTCTTTACGCGGCGAGCAATGTTGGAAGCCTTGCCGCCCTCGCGGCTTATCCGCTCTGGTTGGAGCGTCATTACCGCTTGATCGATCAGTCCCGGCACTGGGGAAGCGGGCTTGATTTACTGCTACTTCTCTTGATCCTTAGTGGGATCTGGACGGTCCTTAGAGAGCGTAACCGTGGTGGAGTCACGAACGAACCAAGCGAACCCCCCTCCGCTGGCTTTCGACTTTCGTTGATCGAATGGCTCGCCTGGGTGATTTTGGCGTTCATCCCGTCGAGCCTGCTTCTCGGCGTGACGACATACATCACCACCGACCTTGCGGCGATTCCCTTACTTTGGGCGGTTCCTCTCGGCCTCTATCTCGTCACGTTTATCGTGGTTTTCTCACGATTTTCGGACCGAGCCGAATGGCTGGGACGTCGTGCCCTGCCGCTCTTGGTGATTGTCCTTGCCCCCGTCATGGCGTCAAACCTGGTCCAGCCATTCTGGATCCCGTTACACTTGCTCACATTCACCGCCGCTGCCCTGGTTTGCCACGGAGCCCTCGCGGAGCGACGCCCGGGGGCTGAGCGATTGACCGCCTTTTATCTCGCCTTGGCCGTCGGGGGTGTGCTCGGAGGGATCTTCAATGCCGTGCTTGCTCCTTTCATGTTTAACCGCCTCTCGGAATATCCGCTGGCCATTGTCTGGGCCTGCCTCGCTCTCTCGGTACGTTTCGGAAGCGAGATTGTCGAAGAGTTGTCATGGCGGACGTTGATCTTTCCCGTAGTGATCGGCAGTATCGCTGTCGCGCTTTTCGCGAATGTTCGAGGCATCAACGACACGGGTTTTGGAATTCTCGGCACAATGATCGGCGCAGGACTTTCAGCGCTCGTGGCCTGGAGGCATCGTGCCTTCCCGGTACGTTTCGCTCTGACAATCGCCGCGCTCCTTGCCGCAAGCGGGTTCGCCAACGGGGTGAATGGAGAGGTCATTTTTCGGGAGCGGAGCTTTTTTGGAGTGCTTACTGTGACCGAGATCGTGATCGACGGCGAACCTCTCCACCGGCTCTTTCATGGCAGTACGCTGCACGGCCAGCAATGCCTCCTGCCCGAAAAGCAAAGGGAGCCTCAGACATATTTCGATCGATCGGGACCGATCGGACAAGTTTTCACGCTTTTTGATTCGCATCATCAAGGCGGCAACGGTCGGATCGCCGTCACGGGAGTCGGCGCGGGCTCACTCGCGGCGTACGCTCGCCCGGGGCAGCGCTGGACCTTTTATGAGATCGATCCGGCCGTCGTTCGCGTAGCGCGCGACCCGCGCTTCTTCACCTATTTTCAGGACTGCCCTGCCACATCATTGGAGACGATCATTGGAGACGCCCGGCTCACCATCGCGAAGTCGGTCGACGCGAATTTCCAACTGATCATCCTCGACGCCTTCAGTTCCGACGCCATCCCGGCGCATCTTTTGACCCGAGAAGCCCTCATCCTTTATCGTCGAAAGCTCGCGCCCGGGGGGCTGATCGTGGTCAACATCACCAATCGTTACCTCGATCTCGCACCGGTCGTCGCCGCGCTCGCGAAGGACGCGGGATGGTCGGTACGAATCCGGGTCGATGCGGGACACTCACGCGCCGACCGTGAACGAGGGAAGACAGGCTCAATCTGGGCCATACTGAGCGAGAATGACGCACAATTTGGTGACCTGGCCAGCGATCCCCGATGGAAGGTTCCCGGCGCGAGACCAGGTGCGTCGCTCTGGACCGATGGCTTCACGAGCCTTGTCGACCATTTGCGAATCCGACCCTGATGGGCTCGGCCGAGTTCCAAAATCGGCTCGGCACGACTCACCGTCCTCAGCAACCGTGTGCCATTCGCTCCGCGAATGTCCCGATATTTGATCCGCCGATAGGCAAAGTCGGAAAACAGACCCGGAGACGGACTCAGAGTTGTTCCCTTAGCTGTTCGCGGGCAGATCCCGTCGGCTGAACAGAACCAGGGCGAGCGCGGACCCCGCCAGAAAAACTGCGACGAGAACACTGGCGTTAAATGCTAACGGGTCGGTCTTAAGTGCGACGGTAACTGGCGCATAGAAGTAGAACACTGATAGTTTGCCAATCCAGTCATAGTCTTTGAACATCGGTGCCAGAGACATCCCGATCAAACCAAGTAGAGTGATCGCCGTAGCCAAGGCCGTGGCTCGCCAGCGAACGACGTCGATCGAAGAGAGCGGAAGCGTGTACCCGAAGACGGCTAGCCCCATGCTCAGGACCATCAGTCCAGGCTTAAATAATGTGAAAAGGTTCGGAGGTGTGAGTGGGCACCACCAGAAATTACCGCCGAGAATTCCCAGGATAAGGCAGCCGGTCAAGAGAACAAAGCCGAGCATTGTGAATGCGATTTGTGAGATCAAGAATTTTGAACGAGAGATCGGTCGCGAGAGTGTCACGTCGATCGTTCCACGCTCGATTTCTCCAGCCACGGCCATGGAACCACGAGAAATAGCCCAAGATAACACGATCAGGACAATCAGTGGATGGTTCCAGAACGCGATTTCGAGCGCGGTGGTCGATCCGTCCATATTCGATCCGCCGAGACCGCGAAAGGGGCCGCCTCGCCTTCCGATAAGCTGCAGGTCTCCGGATTCGACAATCTTTTCATATCCTTTCGCGAGCCAGGAAATCAGGACTCCAAAGCCGAAAAACGCTGCACAAGAAAGCCCGAGCAACCATCGTGATTCGATCAGGTGTTTACGAAGTAGCGCGGCAAACTGACTCATGACGCCGTCTCGGCCGCGGCGAGCGCGTCCGCCCCATGGTACTGGTTGTACAGACTGTGAAGGTCTTCCGTGCCGATCGCGAGTTCTGAAACGTCTTGCGTGCTTAACCAGGCGAAGAGAGTATCGAGGGTGCCCCGATGCTCGAAGAGCCAGCCATCATCCTGCTTTTCGCGGAGGTTAAGTTGAAGTTCGCCGGGCACGTCATTCATGAACCCCGGTCCAAATCGCACCAAGACCATACGTTGAGCGCGTCTGGTATGCATGTCCTCGACGTGCATGAGCCGCCCATTACGCATAATGGCCACCCGATCCGAAACTTTCTCGACCTCTGAAAGCACGTGGCCGGAAAAGACCACCGTCTGGCCGCGCGCCTTTGCGTCCTGAACAAGACCCAAAACATCGTTTCGGGCGGAGGGGTCGAGAGCGGAGGTCGGTTCGTCGAGAATCAAGACCTCAACAGGGTCGGCGAAGACCTGTGCGAGCGCAAGTTTCTGTTTCATCCCCGTCGAATAGGAGCTGACCTTCTTGTTGAGGTCGAGCTTCATGATCTGCTGCGCAATCGCCATGGCGCGATCGAGACATTCTCCACCGCGCAGGTCGGACAGAAACTGTAAGGTCATGAAACCCGTCATCGCACCGTACTGACGAAGCTCTCCGGGTAAATAGGCGACGAGCTCTCTTACTTGCCGGCTCTGTGTCCAGCAATCAAAACCACCAACCGATGCCCGACCGATCGTTGGGCGCAATAGCCCGATGAGTACCCGGATGGTCGTGGTTTTGCCAGAGCCGTTCGGACCCAAAAGCCCAAAGACCTCTCCTTTGCGGACCTCAGTTGTCAGGTCGTGGACTGCCGTAAACTTACCGTACTGCTTTGTAAGCCCCTCGATCACGATCATCCGGCAAGATCCTCACCCATAAAAAAGAACCAACCCAAGAGAAGAAAACGTCTTCGATAAGAAGCAATCAAGCATCAAAATCCAATCGCTTATCGATGAGCCGGGAGGGTTTTGTGATGATCACCCTTAACTCACTCGGTTCACATTCGATCCTTGGGCGCGATCGAGCAACGGCATGATACAAACCGATGCAATAGAATTGCGGACTCGCCTCGCGGGATCAAGAGCCTGCCGCTAATACTTCGATCATCGTGGGTCAAGGGCGATATATCGCGGGCCGGATTCACTCGCATTGATCGCGAAAAAACGCTTAAAAACCGCCGGGTGCGTTTCCACCGCGCGAAGGATCATGATTTGGACGGCCACCCGACTGGGGCATCGGAGGCTTCAGCTCAGTGGGCGAGTTCAGCGTGGACACGTTCAAAAGCCGCTTAATCGCGACGTTGGGTGTAAGCTCGCGAACTATTTTGATGATCATCATTTCATCTTCACTGACCATGACCAACTGATCACTATGTCCCGTCTCCGGGGCGTCTCCCACCAAGTAATCGAGAGTTACACCCAATGCTTTCGCCAGGTCATAGGCCAGCCGTAATTTCGGCTCTTGTGCTCCACTCAATATCCGCGAAATTGAAGATTTCGAAAGCCCAACCCGACTGGCCAATTCCGATTGGTCCAACCCTCGTAACGCACAAAGCTTTTGCAACTTGTCTGTGTAACCCATATTCCCCAGGATAATGTGAGATCGCGAATTAACTCAAGGGGGTCGAAAAAAAACGCTTAAAAAAGAATCTTCTCCTCTTGAATGTGATAGAGAAAACATTAGGATTCAACTATCGCAACGAAATTGAGTTTATTGAAACTCCAGTTGCGATTTTGGCGAAGTAGCGAAACTAGACCGATTATTCAAAGCTAGGCAATCCGACCTGACGTGAGCATTCGATTGAAGGAAGAGCCCAAAGGATTCGCCTGGCTCGTTATTCGGAGGCTCAAATCACGGAGGGCGGCCATTGGGAGGACTGACGTTTCGGGTCACAAGGTTGATCGCGATTCCTACCTTGATTTCCCAGGGGGGGCAACGTGGCGAAATATGCCTGTTACCAACTACCCCGGCTTGTCCCTGAGATGCCGTGGGGGGCGAGCGCGAAAACGAGAAGTTCCGACTTTGGGGAGTTTGGACAGACACCGGCCTAATACGCCTTAATGACCAAAGAGTCCGAATCCTCTCCCTTAATGGTTCCGATTCAGAAAGAGGGTGATGAGCAGCGTTTTGCCTGTTTCTGTTTCGTTGGCTGAGTTCGGTCCCCCCCTTAGAAGTGAGCCTCTCAGCCTCACTGACTGATCAAACCGAATCGTCTCAGCGCCTCCTGGTGTTCCCATTTCGACTGTTTTCCGACGTGGAGTCGATGTCGACGTTCCGCGCTTTCTCGGAGACTCATGGCGATGAATTCCGCCTCACATCTTCCTCCGATTGCTCCGCAGCGACGGCTAATCGGCCTATATCGTCCCGACGTTGCTGAATTGAATGTCTCGCGTTGGCGAATTAACGGTCATTCCGCCCGAATCATCATCTGGACCGCCGAAGAGTTCGAGAGGCTCATCGATCGACCCGCCGACGCAATGTACTACGCGTGTGGTGTGTGGTGCGCCTTGCGTGTTGATTGAACGGTCGTACTTCGAAACACTCTCCGTAAAATGAGCCCCGCCGTGGACTTCAGAGCGACCCGTCTAAGGAAGGACGGGCTCTCTGAAGCTGCGCGCGGGGCTCAATTTTCATCCTGAATCGCGCGACCATCGCCTCCGGATCATCGGTAAATAGACCATCAACTGGCCACGCCGCTAGCCTCTCCGCAATTCCCCCCGAGCTCAGGTCGTTTACGGTGTAGACCAGCACAGGAACTCCAAGTTCCCTGGGTGCTCCTAATGCCTCCACCGACGGGTGATAGACATCGGCTCCAAGGTGATCGCGGACATGGCGCGCGACGTCCGGGATGGCATCCTGCGTTAATAATCCGACTGCAACACTTAAGTGTCTCTCCGATGCCTTTTGAACCGTCGATTTGTCAAACGACGAAACGAGAACACGGTCCGACACTTCACATAACATGATTTGATTCAATACAAGATCAATGAGGCAATCTCTCTGGTCTGCCCGCACAACCTTGATCTCAACGTTGATAAGCCAGTCGAGATCCACCACGAGATTCAGAACATCCACGAACCGAGGAACGCGGACCATCCCGGAACAG
>JAYVYS010000157.1:0-3014 GCA_043784005.1 Isosphaeraceae bacterium | reverse complement strand
CTCACGCCGGTCGGTCCATCGTTCGACGGAATCCCGGTCGGCCAACCCCTCGCCACCAATCCGGGAGAGACGGTTTTCAAGCTTTACAGCGGGCTCAACGTCGCCGAGCCCGGCATACCGGCACCCGGCCAGGGGATCGCCGTCACGGGCGTCGATAACAGCCACGGCACGTGGATGTATTTTGATACATCATTGAATCAATTCGTCCCCTTCGGCAACCCGACCCCGACCAGCGCCCGATTGCTGGCCGCGACCGCCACTGAGAAAATCCTCTTCGATCCGGCGGCCAACTTCAACGGCACCGCCACCATCACATTCGCGGCCTGGGACAAACTTACGGGCGTCAACGAGGGAATGGCCTCGACCACCGGCGGTCCGACCTCATCGTTCAGCACGACGTTCGACACCGCTACGATCGAAGTCAACACCGCGCCGCAGCTCACGGCGGCCTCGGCCACCGTTCCGACGATCCTCAGCAACATCGCACCCGCGAGCAACACCGGTGAGGCCGTTAGCCAGTTCGTCACGTCGCTGGGCGGCGCGTTCACCGATATCGACCCCGGTGCGCTCAAGGGGATCGCGATTGTCGGCGCGGACACCAGCAATGGCCAGTGGCAGTATTTAAAGAGCGCCGTCTGGACCAACTTCCCGGCCGCCCTCTCGGACGCGAATGCCTTCCTGCTCTCGGCCAATCCCGGGGTTGAGACGATCCGGTTTGTCCCCAATTCCAATTTCAACGGCAAGGCGACCTTCACGTTCCGCGCCTGGGACCAGATCACCGGCACGTCCGAGCAGACGGCCGACGCCAGCGTCAATGGCGGGCGCACCGCGTTCAGCACCGGCACTTCGGTCGCCACCATCATCGTGAACAGCCCGCCGGTTCTGGGCGTGACCAACTCCGCTCCCACGTCGGAGGCGGTTCCCCCCGCGTCCAATCCCGTCACCGTCTTCGCCGTCTCCGCCGCCACGGTGACCCAGCCCGACAACCTCAACAACTTTAACGGCGGTTTCTTCCAGGCAGACCTCCAGAGTCCCGCCGGCCCTGGCGACGGCGGTACGATCTCCCTGGTGAACCAGGCTGGTATCACGGTCTCCGGCAACACGCCGGGCAGCACGGTAAGCTTCAGCGGTCAGGCAATCGGTAACATCCTCGTGGAGGACGGCCAGCATATCAAGGTGACGTTCACCGCCACGACGACGACCACCGCCGCCGCGGCGCTGATTCAGGCGGTGCAATATGTGGATCCAGGCCAAAACCCGGTCCGCAGCCAGGTTGTGCGGTTCACGGTCGATAACGGGCAGGGGGGCCAGAGCACCAGCGTCCCAACCGACGCGACCGTGACGATCCACCGCGTGAACAACGCGCCTGTGCTGACCGTGCCGACGTCCACGGTCCTCGCGCCGATCTCGGTGTCGATCAACACGTCCACTTTGATTTCCAGCAGTCCGGGTTTTTCGCTCTTCGACCCTGATGCCCAAAGCGGCATCGAGACCGTCACCGTCTCGGTTGGGCACGGCACGGTCACCCTTACGGGATCGGGGATCACCAACAACGGCAAGGCCTCGGCGACGATCACCGGCACGGTGTCCCAGATCGTCAGCGTGCTTAGCCAGGGCGTCACATATACGCCGGTTCAAGGGTTCATCAGCACCGACACGATCACGGTCGTCGCCAACGATCAGGGCAACACCGGCGACCCGGCCGAGGGAAGCCTCCCGGCCAACAACCCTCCACTTACCGACACTCAGGTCGTCTATCTTAACGTCGCATCAACGCTGTCCGCCAGCGCCGCGGCCACCGATCTGAATAACAAACCGATTACCACATCGAACGCCGTGCTTGTTGGTGAGCCGTTCAACTACACGCTCACGGTCACGAACGGCAACAATAGCGCTGTTCCCGTCGTTCTCGCCGACATACTCCCGCCGACGCTCCTGCCCGTCAAGGGTACGAGCCTGCCGTCGACGCCTCAGATCATTCCGGCGAACGGCAGTACCGTTTTTACTTTTCAGGTGTACGCGACTCCAGCGGCTGTCTCTGACCCTACCCTGTCGAGCTACACCGTAAGCACGAACTTCACGGTCACGCCGACCAACTCGACCGATGGCCCGGCGCTTAACGTCATTCTTCCCTCGCCCGTCGCTTACATCCAGGTGACGGTGGGAGGAGATGCCACGGTCGTCGCCCCCGGACATTACGCGGTGCAGGAGCAGGTCAACCAGACCAGGAACGCGCCGTTCATCGTCTCGGTGGGCCCCAACGGCACGGCGATCGCGCGGAACGTCACGCTAACCCTCTCGACCGCCGGTTCCACCGCCACGTCGGGTAACGAGTACCTCGGCGTCATCCCTGCAACTGTGACTCTCAACCCTGGCAATAGCTTCACCAAGACGATTTCGATCACCATTCCGGATAACTCGGCGATCGAGGGAACCAAGACCCTCAACGTCTTGATGCTCTTGCAGAACCCGGCGTCGGTCGGGCCGCAACCGAGCGGACGGTCCGACCAGACGAACATCGCGCTGGACATCCTCGACGGCAACGCCAGCGGCCTGGTGGTCACGACCGCCAACGACAACGGAGACGACGCCAACCCGATCCCCAACTCGCTTCGGGCCGCGATCAAAACGGCCAACAGTTCGGCCTACACCGGTGGCAACCCGCTGGTGATCACGTTCCAGATTCCTAACGGCGGAAGCGTCATCACCGTCAAGAATAATCCGTTGCCGGCCCTCAAGCACGCCACCGTGCTCGACGCGACTCCGACGCCCATCTACCCGCAGTCGATCAGCATCGACGGTACCAACACATTTGACAACGGATTGACGATCTGGTCGTCCCTTGCCTCGCCGGGCAAAGGGACGACCGTCCGCGCGCTGACCTTCTTGAACTTCAAGTCCTACGCCATCGACATTCTCGGTCCCAACGGCTCGGGAACTGGCGAAGGTGACTTCGTGATCTCAGGAGACACCTTCACCAAGAATGGTGGCGGAGTCCTCGTCACCGGCTCGAC
>JAYVYS010000156.1:0-2591 GCA_043784005.1 Isosphaeraceae bacterium | reverse complement strand
TCACCCGCGCCCAGTGGGACGCTTTTCACGGCATCCACTCCGCCCACCACCTTGGTTTTGTCGCGCCAACAAACCTCACTAATTAACGCGCATCAATTTGCTCCAGCGCCGTGTTCAAGATCGGGTACTTGGCCCAATCCGCAAAGTCGAAGTGCCACCACTCGACCTCGTTGACGGTGAAACCCTGGGCCTCCATTGCCTGACGTAAAAGCTCGCGATGCCAGCGCTGGAGCGAGGTTCCGCCGGGATATTCGGGGCTCGACCTCGTTGAGAATTCATCGTAACCGCCGACCATCGTCACCGGCTTGCCGGTCGCCAGATCATAGAGAGTCAGATCGACCGCACAGCCCCGATTATGCTTCGACCCCTTCGCCGGGTTGGCGACGAAGCCCTTGCCCGATGCGGGGGTGGCATCCCAAAACATCTTGGTCACATACCAAGGTCGATATGCGTCGTGGATCAACAGGCCATAGCCTTTGGCTTTCAACGATTGATGCGCCAGGGCCAAGGCCTCGGCCGCAGGCTTCTGCATGAAGGCCCTGGCCGTGGAATAGAACGGGGTGCCGACAAAGTTATTGTCGGACGCATAACGAATATCCAGTATTATCGATGGGTCGAGCGTGGTCAGATCGACAAGCTGGGGTGCGCGGAATTCGCCGCTCTCTCGGGGCGGCGAGGCCGCCATCGCTTCGGGCCGAAGCTCGGCAACAGGCCGCACTGGCATGATTTTGAAGGTCGCCCCGTTCTCACCATCAATGGCGCGACGCGGGAACTCCACATTGGCCGCGACCACTTTGGTCGCTCGACCATCGGTGTCACGCGTAAACTTCAACAATTCATGAGTGTACATTCCACGATCTTTGGGGAATGCGAACACGTCGGGACTGACCTCGTCGAGCACGTCGATCTCGAACCATTCGATCAAGGCATGTAGTTTGCCTCTGTGTTCATAAATGTACAAGACATTATGGTCCCAGCCATATTCGCCGATCAGCCCATTCCAGCGCTCGGGGCAACGGGGTGGCTTGGGGGCATCGACACGTCCCAGCGGCCTGCCATTGACCGCGATCGCGTGGTCGCCCAGGTCAATGCGGGTGCCAAACACCAGGGTATCATCGGCAACCAGCGTGGCCTCAGCCTGGGTCTTGAGCTCGACTCGGAAGCCACCCTGGTCGCCGGTCATCCAGAGCTTACCGGCATGGGCGATCAGGTCGATCGCCGAGTCTCCGAGGCCGTAACGACCGGGATATTCCTTGAGAACTTGCGACGTAATGGCGGACGTTTTGGACATCGGCGGCAATGCCTCGCCTCGCCTCTGCGCCAGCAGGAGCCTCAGCGCGGCGTCGGCAATACGGCCCACGCGTGCGTTGGCACAGTCTTTACTGGCAAGCACCGCGACCCCCATCGCGTCGTCGGGCAAGATGGCGACCTCGGTGGCAAAGCCATACACGGCCCCACCATGCCCGACCCGGCGATGCCCATCGATCGTTCCCAGCGCAAAACCGATCCCGAACCGGCCCGAATCCCCCGGCTTGACCGCCTGCGGGGTCCACATCATCGTGAGCGTATCGGGCTTGACCACCGAGCCTCCAGGACCCTTCGCATCATCGAGCAACGCCACAATAAACGTTCCCAGGTCGAGCGCGGTCGAATACATATTGCCAGCGGCGCTTGTACCCAGCAAGAATGTGGGAGCATCAAATGTTCGCCCATCGTAGGTCCACATCTGTGCGTCTGCAAGTCGATTTCGCATTGGGTCAGAAAGTTCGAATCCGGTCGATTTGAGGCCGAATCTGGCAATGACTTCGGTCTGGACCGCTTCGACAAACGGCTTGCCCGCAACCTTCTCGACCACGAGGCCGACGACGGCGATCCCCGCGTTCGAGTACTTGGTGACCGTGCCAGGCTCGTGGACGAGATCCGTGATGTTGAGACTCTTCACCGTCGCTTCGAGCGTGGGCGAGGTCGCGTCAAAGTAATTACCCACCGGGGACTCGCGACAGAGCCCGGACCGATGCGACATCAACTGGCGAAGCGTAATCGGTTTGTCGAACGGATTCCTGGGGGCAAAGTCGGGCAGATACGTCATCACCGGGGCATCCAGGTCGATCTTGCCCGTTTCGACGAGCTTCATCACGGCGAAGTCGGTGAAAAGTTTCGAGACCGAACCGGCGCGATAGACGGTCTCGGCAGTGGCAGCAGTCTTCGACTTTGGCTTACCCAGGCCGAAGCCCTGCGCCCAAACGACTTGCTTCCCTTCGACCAGAGCGATCGATACGGCGGGCAATCCCTGTGTTTTCATTTCTTCATAGATCAGAGCTTCGATCCGCGCCACCACCGGCTCGAGCCCGGCCGGCGGCTTGACCAGCTCCTGTGACCAGACATTCACAGCACTCAGAGCGATCATGACTACGGGAGCAAACTGCACTTTCATATCGACGTTCCTTTCGGGCGCGTTGCAAGATGCAGAGAAATACGGTTTGCTCCCGCGTCGGCCAGTGACATCCTTGGGCTCAAAGCCTTGGTGCCGCGGGCTTGATCGGGGCCTCGAAGGCGTTCGCCCCCTTGGTCTTCACCTTGCGACGATACAC
>JAYVYS010000155.1:0-6084 GCA_043784005.1 Isosphaeraceae bacterium | reverse complement strand
AAAGTTTGCAGCGGTTCCGGTGTTGGACCGCGAACTTGCGGGGCGTCTCCGACCTGATCATCTGCGCTTTCGTCGACATGCTGAGCTCACCATCCGGTCACGAAAGTCTCTGGTCAAAAACGGTTACGACGCCTTTTTACTGTTCGGTGCGCGGAACGGCAGGCCGAGGGCGCGAAGCAGTTCCCGGGCCTGGTCATCACTGTCGGTGGACGTCACAACCGTGATATCCATGCCTTGAGTGTGGTGAATTTTATCCGCATCAACCTCGGGAAAAACGACCTGTTCGGCAAGGCCCAGGGTGTAGTTCCCGTGGCCATCGAAACTGTTGGGGTTGATCCCGCGGAAGTCGCGGATACGAGGGAGGGCGATCGACGCGAGACGGTCGAGGAATTCGTACATCCGGGCACCGCGAAGCGTCACCTTGCAACCGATGTCGTTCCCCTCGCGGAGCCGAAAACTCGCCACAGAGGTCTTGGCCTTGGTGATAAGCGGCTTTTGCCCGGAGATCCGCCCAAGGCTCTCGACAGCCGCATCCATCAGGGTTTTATCTTGCGTGGCGCGACCGACGCCCATGTTGATGACGATCTTCACAAGTTTCGGGATCGCCATCTTGTTGGAAATGCTGAACTTCGCCGCCAGCTCGGGGGCGACTGACTGGTTGTATTGATCAAGCATGCGAGCCATTGGCGAACGTCCTTCCAAACACTTCGTATCGTAAGGGCCTGCGAACAGGTCTTAGGGTTACTTGTTGACGACCGCTCGGGTTGCCTTCACAGGGCCGACGTTTCCGAGACTGCCGCCGCATTTCTTACAGTATCGTTGCTTCTGCCCGGTATCGGTAAAGCGGTGTCCGATCCGGACGCCGCGTGTGCAGGTGGAGCAGAACAGCATGACGTTGGAGACGTCGATCGGCATCTCCTTAGAGAGCCGGCCACCTTGCTGGTTCTTGGCGCTGGGCTTGAGGTGTTTGAATACGCGGTTGATCCCCTCGACGACGATCTTATGCTTCTCGGGGAGGACGCGGAGTACCTTGGCGACCCGGCGCTTCGAGGAAGACCCCTTGTCGACGCCCGTGATCACCTCAACCTGATCGTCTTTACGAATGTTCATAATCAATCTCGTCTCGTACCTGCGGCCACGGCCGACCCGGGGATTGCGTCGTTGGTTCAGACCACCTCGGAGGCGAGGCTGATAATCTTCATGAACTGGCGGTCACGAAGCTCTCGGGCGATCGCGCCGAAGATACGCGTACCGCGTGGGTTTTTTTCGTTGTCGATCAACACCACGGCGTTGCGGTCAAACTTCACGTACGACCCATCGATCCGGCGGGTGGAGTTTCGCACCCGAACGACCACGCAACGGACCACATCGCCAGCTTTAACATCTCCACCGGACGACGCTTTTTTGACACTCGCGATGATGATATCGCCAAGGCCCGCGGTACGTCGCTTGTAGTGCGATGCACTGCCGCCGAGGACCTTGAAGCACATGACTTCCTTGGCCCCGGTGTTGTCGGCCACATCGAGCCGGGTTTGCATCTGAATCATGAAGACACCTGGCTGTGATTTGTAGAGTGCGGAAGACGCACCGGTCGTTTGCGGGTTTCAGAATCGGTGCGCCATTCGCACCAGGATTTTGCGTGCGAGCGATCAGACCTTGGTCGAACTCTCGCCTTCACCTGCCAGAGCTTGCTGGGCACCGGGACGGACGATTCGAACAATCCGCCAGCGCTTCGTCTTGGACAGAGGACGAGTCTCCATGATCTCGACCAAGTCGCCGACGTGTGTCTGGTTGGCTTCGTCATGAGCATGGCAGATCGTACGCAGCTTGAGCAACTTGCCGTACTTCGGATGCGGGACGAGTGTGGTGAGTTCGACCCGCCGGGTCTTGTCCATCTTGTCGGACGTGACCATGCCGACTTCCGTCTTGCGGACGGTACGGGATTCGGTCGTAGTGGGAGTCTGGGTCATGTCGGTTTATCACCGGTCGGGTCAGGGTCGGTCGGGCTTCCTGGAAGGTCGTCGGGTACAACGAATCTGTTACCGCTCAACGTCTTTGGTCAGAGAGATCACTCACTTGATAACCGCGACGGTTTTAGCGAGCGAGGCTTTCTCGGCATCGATCTCGCGAAGTCGAAGGATGGTCTTGATACGGGCGATCTCGCGCTTCGCTTTGATGATCTCGCTGGGAGCCTCAAGTCGCTCGGTCTCGCTCTGAAGCCGAAGTCGAAACAGATTCTGCTGCGTCTCTTTGAGAAGCAGTTCGAGCTGTTCGGTGCTCTGATCGCGAAGTTCGGCAGGCTTACTCATGGTCGCGTCAAACCTCGTCTCTCGAATCTTGATTCAGGTCCAAGAATCGATCGAATCTCGATTCTTGTGCTTTCGATTCTGTTCGTACGACTTAGAGCGTCGGCCGCCGCAACACAAACCTGCAAGTCACCGGCAACTTGTGGGCGATTCGGGCGAAGGCGGACCGGGCGGTGTCTTCGCTCACACCGGCGAGTTCGTAGAGGACCGTACCAGGCTTCACGACGGCCGCCCAGTATTCCACTTCTCCCTTACCCTTACCCATTCGCGTTTCGAGCGGGATGGAGGTAACACTCTTGTGCGGAAAGATCCGGATATAGAGCTTACCGCCACCTTTGATCGACTGGCTCGCGGCCACACGGCCGGCTTCGATCGTCGCCGCGGAAATCTTTCCCGGCTCAAGAGCCTGAAGTCCGAATTCACCGAAGGCGACGAAATTGCCTCGCGTGGCGTTACCTTTTACGCGGCCTTTTTGGCTTTTTCGGAACTTGACTCGCTTGGGCATCATGGCCATCGGTACCGCCCTCCATCTTCAGATAATCGCCTTGGTTGACCCAGACCTTGATCCCGATGTTCCCTTGTGCCGTCTTGGCTTCAGAGAAGCCGTAATCGATCTTGGCCCGCAGGGTTGACAGGGGAATGGAGCCGAGGTTGCCCGACTCTGTTCGCGACATCTCGGAGCCGCCGAGACGGCCCGAAAGTTGAATCCTCACCCCTTTGGCACCACCGTCCATGGTCGATTCCATGGCACGCTTCAGCGTGCGGCGGAAGCTCGACCGTTTTTGAAGCTGTTCGGCGATATCTTCGCTGATCAGTTGGGCGTCGATGTCGGGGCGCGTGACTTCTTCGATCTTGATGTCGATCCGGCGACCGGTCAGAGTTTGCAACTCCTCCTGAAGCCGTTCGACCTCGGCACCCTTGCGACCGATGATGATTCCGGGCCGGGCCGTGAAGAGAATCACCTTCACGGCATCGCGGGTCCGTTCGATCTCGACCTTGGGAATACCTGCGTAGCTGTACTTGCCTTTGATGAACTTGCGGATCTTGAAATCTTCGACCAGAAGGTCTTTGAATTCGTGCTTGTTGGCGTACCAGCGGCTCCGCCAGTCCTCCATGATCCCGACGCGGAACCCGGTCGGTCGGATTTTTTGGCCCATGGTTCAGGGTTCCTCGGCTCGGTTCGGAACAGTTCGAATTCGTATCGCGTATTTGTAGGTCATTTTGATTATTTGGCAGCGGCCGTGACCGCGGCCAGGTCCCGAAGCCCGATCGTGATGTGCGCCGAGCGTCGACGCACCATGTACGCCATTCCCCGGGCACGGGGCATGAGTCGCTTAAACATCGGACCGCCGTCGCCTCGGGCGTCCACGATCACGAGGTCGCCGACGTTCCGCATACCGCGGTCTTCAGCATTGGCCATCGCGCTCTTGAGGACCTGCTCGATCATGCGAGCGCCGCGATTGGGCATGTATTTGAGAATGTCCACCGCGTCATCGGCGTACTTGTTTCGGATCAGGTCGAGCAGCGGCAGCAGCTTACGTACCGAGGTACGGGCGAACCGGTGCTGGGCCTTATAATCGGATGCGGGGTTCATGGCCGTTGGTAATCCCGAGCGAGGTCCACAAAAGGATGCCTTCCGGGCATCCGAAGTCTCGTACCCGCGTGACCCGACCGACTCTCCGGAGTGAGTCGTGGAGGTCGATCGGTCGCCGCCCGAAGGTTCGATCGCGGCTCGATATCATTCAGAACACGTTTATCGTTTCGCGCCCTTGCCGGCCTTGCCGCCGTGACCTCGGAACGTCCGGGTCGGTGAAAACTCACCAAGTTTATGGCCAACCATGTCTTCGGTCACAAACAGCTTGATAAAATTCTTGCCGTTGTGAATCGCGAAGTTCTTGCCGATAAACTCGGGCACGATGGTGCAAGCCCGAGCCCAGGTCTTGATCGGCTCCCGATTGCCGGTATTTTCGGACTTGTACACCTTTTCGAGCAAACGCTCGACGACATACGGTCCTTTTTTCAGCGAACGTCCCATGAGTCTCTCGTTCGTTCCGGAAACCGCCCCGCGTCGCGAGGCCTAATCCTCACTCGTTGCCATGTTGCCTTGATCAATGTCAGACGATCGACAATCAAGCCAAGTCCATCATTGAACAAAACGCCTTGATCCCCGATCGATCCGGTCAGACCTTCAACTGGCCGTAACGAACACTCTTACGCCGACGAATAATAGCGGAATTCGAGGGCTTGCGACGCCGACGAGTCTTCCCGCCCTTCGCGAGTTTACCCGTCGGCGAGCAAGGATGACGACCACCGGAGGTACGACCTTCACCACCGCCCATCGGGTGATCGACAGGATTCATCGCCACACCTCGAACATGCGGACGTCGGCCAAGCCAACGCGATCGTCCCGCCTTACCCAGTCGCACCTTGATGTGGTCGGGATTGCCTACCGTTCCGATCGTCGCTCGGCATGCCGCAGGCATACGCCGGACTTCACCGGAAGGAAGGGTGATCTGAGCCCAGGTTCCTTCACGGGCCGTCAGCGTCGCGGAAACGCCCGCGGACCGACAAAGTTTCCCACCACCGCCAGGCTGCATCTCGATATTGTGGATCGACACGCCGGTCGGAATCTTGGCGAGGGGGAGACAGTTCCCAACCTTCGGGTCGGCGGTCGGGCCGCTTGACACGGTCATTCCCGCGCTCAAGCCTTCCGGTGCCAAAATATAGCGCTTGGCACCATCGGGATAGACGATCAGCGCGATTCGGGCGGAACGATTGGGGTCGTACTCGATATGAGTCACGGCCGCGGGCTGACCGTCGCGTTCATTGCGCTTGAAGTCGATGATCCGGTACATCCGTTTGTGACCGCCGCCACGGTGACGAACGGTGATGAAGCCTTGATTGTTCCGGCCGCCCTTCTTTTGAAGGGGTTCGGTCAGACTCTTTTCGGGCTTTTTGTTCTTATCGGTCAGCTCGGAAAAATCGCTGACGGACGCGTTTCGACGTCCCGGGCTGGTCGGTTTGTAAGTTCGGATACCCATCGTTGGTCCCTTCGAGGGCGGGTAAAGGGGTCGTCTCGACCCAACCGCCCCGCCTCGCTCGTCTCACTTGCCGTGGTTACGTCCGGTCAGTCGACGGTTGGTCATGTGCGAAATCAATAGAAATCGATCCGGTAATCATCATGAAGCGCGACGATGGCTTTTTTCCAGTTTCGCATCCGCCCGAGCTTGAGTCGGTAGCGGCGAAGTTTGCCTCGGCGATTCTGGGTACGAACGTCGGCGACTTTCACGGTGAACAGGATCTCCACCGCGTTTTTGATCTCCGTCTTGGTGGCGAGCGGATTCACTTCGAACGTATACGCATTATGACGTTCGGAGAGATGCGTCGCCTTTTCGGTGATCAACGGCCGGAGGATGACCTGGTAAGGCTCCAGCACCGGACCGCGGCGGGTATATGTCGGTGCGTGACGAAGGGTCACCATGGTTTAGTTCTCCACTCCGGTGGTCATGGCGGGCCGTCGCGTCGGCTTGTCCTTGACCCGTTCTTTGAGAGCGACGAGCGCTTCGCGGGTCAGAAGGAGGTAACGCTGCTTGAGCACGTCGTAGGTGTTGAAGTCGGCCACGGGAGCGATCTGGACGCCTTCAATGTTCCGGGCTGATCGGTACAACACGGGATTGTAGTCGGCCAGTCCAAGCAAGATCGTGCGGTGGTCGAGCGTCCTTGAGAGAACCTTGCCCTTGGTCTCGCCCACGGCCTCGGTGGCTTCCGCTTCCGTAAG
>JAYVYS010000154.1:0-14197 GCA_043784005.1 Isosphaeraceae bacterium | reverse complement strand
CATGACAGCGGCGAATCTCGTAAAACCGCGCGACCCGTTGCACATGGGTTTCGACGGGACCGCCCACGGCTCTCCGTTTGGCGTCGATCCAGCGGATCACTTCGGGATTCGAAAGTGCCTCTGACAAAAGATGTCGATCAGCATTCCAGGAGAGATCACGAATCTCCCGATTGGTCCGCGCCAAGCGATCCGATGTCCCCGTCTCAGCGTCGAGCCCCAAACAAAGCGTCATCGAGGTGGTCAGATAGCCTGGTGGTTCGATCCCGAAAAATCGCCCGGAGATCTCGTCTCCAAGCTCGTCGTATTTCGCTCCACCGATTCCGTGCAGAAAAAGATCGCCAAGCAAATACCGTGCGAACATAGTCGTGGTCAGAGCACGAGTGCGGAGCCTGACCCCGCGCGAGGGGAGTTCCTGCAACTGGGCCACCGCGCAACACGCTTCGCGATCCGGCCCAAGAGGCAATTCGATGAGCATCTCCTCTTCGCCACCGATCCTCAACTGAAGGGTCCTGGAGAGCTGTTTGACCATGAGAGGCTTACGTCTGGGACAACTTGATCTCCAGACCCAGAAAGGCGATTCGAGCCAGTCACCCTGACGGCCGAGTGCGGGGACAGGATGATGCGTGCTGCGGATCCCGTAAAGCGATCGATACCGACCAAGGGCCTCGTTATGGATCTGTTGAAACCTTGGCAGATGAGCGAGAAGGTGGCAGGCGAACCACTGAAATCCCTCCGACTCGCAAACCGTGCTGAGCGGAACTTCCAGGTTGTGCATTCCCAAAAAAGCCTCAACACCCCGACGCGCGATGGCGAATCTCAGCCCGACGCGATTGGAGTGAGTCGCCGCACTTAGTGCCCGAGGCCAGAACTCGTCGATCAATGGGTCAGAAATCGCGTTGCCGAGGACCTCACGGACACGCTGGGCAAACGAGGCGAACAGCGCCTCGTCCTCGACCTTGAGGTCCTCGTAAGGAATTTCGCCGGCCCAGTTGTCGAATTGGACCTTTTCAATCCGAAAGGCGTCGTGAACCGTTCGCGGGACCTTGAGGGCCGACGACTTGGGAATATCGTTATCCACGATCAAATTCAAGGCTACCGAATCCGTCTGCTTCGCTAGGGCGGCGATGGCGAAATTTTTGATCCAGACACCGGGGTGAAACATCTCGGGTTGGTGGCCTGTCACCAATAGACGAGACGATTCGAGTACGACAGGTGTGTCCAGGCCGGAAGCCCGGAGGAATTTGTCGGCGGCGGCCAGAATCTGAGTTCGGACATCAAAACGAAGCCGCGAGGCCGGTCGGCCTTGAAAATCGTGATTCCAGGCAGCGAGCCTCGCGGTGTTGGCTTGAAGGAGGGCGTAAGCCTCGGCGAGGGGCGGGACCGCGAGGAGCGCACCGTCGACCGTAGGAGCCCGCAATCGATGCTCGTTCATTAACAACAGCCCCCGGCAACCTCCAGGCCCGCTCGCTTAAGCGCCGCCTGGAACACCGTCCGATAATGGTTGAGCCGGAAGTCCGCGTTGTCGAGAGCACCACCGAAAGCGCGAGATTCGTCCAAGTAGATCAATGGGACAGGAACTTCGATCACTTTCATGTCATGTTCGGCAGCCTGAACCCAGACCTGCAATGGCATCGCGTAGCCTTCATCGGTGATATCAAACTTGGCAAGTGCCGAAGTGCGATACGCCTTGAAGCCGCAGAAAGCGTCGGTCAGTCCTAGGCCAAAGCACTCGTTGAGCCAGCGGGTGACCTCAACGTTGATTTTCCTCCGCTGTTCAGGAGGAGCCTGGTCGGGGTCGAGAACCTTAAGATAACGGCTGCCTGAAACGATGTCGGCATCGTGGAGATGAGAGGCGATCATCGGGATTAATGAGGGTTCATGCTGGCCGTCGCAATCGATCGTGACCAAACCGTCGTACTTGGCCTCGATCGCCCGATGATACGCCGAGCGAATTCCCGCTCCATATCCAAGATTCGTGGAGTGCCGGATCACCTGAATGTTCGGGAACTTACGGAGAAGTTCGGCTGTGTTATCGGTCGACCCGTCGTCGACCACAAGAATGTCGCCCGCGTGGCGAAGAACCTCGTTCAGCACCGGTTCCAGGTGGGCCTGCTCGTTGAAAACCGGTATCGCGGTAAGCACTCGCATGGGCCGGACGGTCCCTCTCAAGAGCCAATTCTTTACGTGATGCACGCGATGCGCTGTTTCGACGCTCGCATTTTAGATGCCCGAAAAGGGAAGTCAACGAACGAGTCTTCCACCCGAGAACGAGCGAATTATGGTCCAGGTGGGTCGTACATTCCGGTTGTCATTGAAGCTGCAGGTTCATTCATTGTTTAAAAATGGGAAGCATAAAACCCTACCGAAGCCGCCGCAGGTTAAACAACTTCTCGATTTTGGAACGGCGAAGGACCATGAGGAAGGGGGCAGCCACTTGACCGGTTCGCTGGGCGACTTCTAGCATGGACGATCTCGACCTTGGTGCGAGTACCCAATTTTTTTTACTCACGATCGTCCATCTCGCGACATATCCGATGACCGAATCGAAAAAAACGG
Source organism: Isosphaeraceae bacterium (assembly GCA_043784005.1). Lineage (GTDB taxonomy): Bacteria > Planctomycetota > Planctomycetia > Isosphaerales > Isosphaeraceae > JAYUFP01. The sequence goes on along the minus strand of JAYVYS010000154.1, from coordinate 11,641 downwards.
AAACGATTCCCAAGTCTGACCGAGATCCCAACGCTCTCGAGACGGACGCAGGGGACGAGACGGCAGAATCTGAAGAGCCCGCGCCACAACCTTGGACGACTGAGCGCGTCATCGAGTGGAACGCGTATTACGACGTTTACCTGATGCTTGCGGTCCTTCTGTTGGCGTTCATCGTCTCGGCGAACCGGATCACTCATTCATCGATCTGGACCCAACTCCAGCTCGGAAACTCCATTCTCGCAACATCCGCGCCCGTCACTACGGACACTTTCTCGTACACCGAGGATGGGAAATCTTGGGTGAACATCCCCTGGCTTTTCCAGTGGTCGCACGCGGCGATCTTTTCGGCGGCGCGTGAACTCTCACCTTCCGACCCGAACGACGTGCCCGGCACCGCCGCCAAGGCCGACCAAGTCGGCGCGGGGCTTCTCATCACTTTTGGTGCGCTGGCACGTGTCGTCACGGCATTGTTGCTGCTGGGAGTACGCCATCGGGGAATCGGCAAATGGTGGGCGGCGTTTTGTGTGACGCTAGCGATCGGGGTGGTGATCTCGCCAACGGGTGTCATGCTTGGAGGAATCGCCCGTCCCGCCGTTGTGGCTCCCGAGACCTGGGGTTTGCTTCTTCTCTCGGTTGAGATTGCCTTGTTGTTTCGCGCGACCGAGAGTGGAAGCAAGATCGCAGTGTTTAGTCTTGTTCCCTTATTCCTGATCTGGGCCAACACCGACGAATCTTTTCTGATCGGGCTCATGATTCTCGGGGCCGTCACGGTGGGACGGCTTCAGCCGTGGCGTCGTGCGGAGAAGGGATCGCGTTACTTCGCATTTCCCGTCGCATTGGGAGTGCTTAGTGCCTCGGCTGCGGCCTGTTTAGCGAATCCCTCATTCTTCGGCATTTATCCCGCTTCGCTGGACTGGCTACTCTCGTTCTTTCGCCAATCCGCAGGTGCGCTCACGATCGATCAATTCTCTTATTTCGGCAATGGAATCCGGGAACAGGCGAGCAAGGAAGTCGGTGACCAAGGCGCGGTGATCTGGAAGCAGCTTCTTGCTTATTACCTTGCCTACGTGGGGCTAGGATTCCTCTCGTTCTGGCTGAATCGGCGTCGGTTCAACCTGAGCCGCTTTCTCGCATATACGCTGGTGGCCGTGCTCTGGGGAATCATGATCCGGTTCTCGGCCGAATTCGCCCTGATTTTCGCGGTCACGCTCGCGCTCAACGGACAGGAATGGTATCACGACACCTTCGGGACCGAAGGACGTATCAGCCTCGGATGGAGCCTGTGGTCGGTGGGTGGACGCGGACTAACCATAGTCGCGCTTTTCGGAGCGGTCTGGATGGCGCTCACGGGCTACGGCCTCACACCGTCCGACGGCAAGTTCGGCTTTGGCTTCGATCGTGATGACTTCGCGTTCGAGGCGGCCGACTTGCTCAAGACGGCTCCGATCCAGGGCAACGTCTTAAACACGACACTCAGTCAGGGTGATGCGCTGATCTGGCGCGCGGCCCCTCTCCGTAAAACAATCGTGGACGGCCGACGCCACCTGTTTGGTCCCGAGGTCTACGAAAAACTCGATCGCCTCAAGAAAGCCCTTCGGGATGATGACGTCGACGTCTGGAAAAAGGGACTCGATGCGTTGAAGGTGAGTGTCGTCATGATTCAACCGTCCGCCGCCGAGATCACCTATCGGACACTTTCTCGAAGCAAGAACTGGATTCCGTTCCATGATGACGGGAACACGGTCTTGTTCGGTCGCGCCGATGCTTCGGCCGCTACGGATCTCGCCTACTTCAAAGAGAACCAGCTCGACCCAAACCTCCGGGCGTATAAGCTCGCGAAGCCGACGCCGCCGGTGGATCGGCCTCCTTCGCCTGTCACCTGGATGGATAACGTTTTCCAGTCTCGCGCTCTGACACGACCGCAGCCGCACAACGATTCAGCGAGGCGCTGGCTGCTCTCCAACGAAGTGATTGGTGCCGCGGATGCGATGCCTGATCCCGCTCGTTGCTTGCTAGCGATCAGGGAAGGTAGAACCGCGCTCGCATCGAAACCCGACGATACCAACGCGTATCGGCTACTGGGCGATGCCTACCGCATGCTTATGATTCAGGAGTCCGTGCTTCTCGATGGGAAAAAGCTTCCCGTGGAGACCTCGGCCCAGATTGCCAACACCCCGCTACGGGCCGATGTGCTGATGACCCGGTTCCGTCAGCGCGTCACGGCCCTCTCTTACGCGATCCAGACCACTCCGCCGCCGCGGTCCGAGCCTGCCAAGGTCGAATTGGCACGTCTCCATTTCGAATTGGCTCGGCTCTTCGTGGGCGTCAACTTCAATGACCTGGCGCGGGATCGATTTCAGTCGGCCATCGACCTCGTGGGTCGAAATCTCACCCCCCAGGAGCGTGCCCAGTATGCTCAGCAAGTCGCCCTGCTTTCTGAGCAGGTCTCGGAAGTGCAGAAGCGGATGAACGACATGGCCGTCGAGCAGCAGGCGGGGCCGTTACAGCTTGCCCTCTACGCGATCGGCCAGGGGGCTCCTGGACTGGCCCTTCATGAACTCGAAGAAGCAGATCGAACCGGTACGAATCCTGCGGTCGTCAAGCCGCAGTTGCTCGATCTCTATTGCGATACGGGGCAGCCCGACAAAGCGATCGAGATGCTGAGCAGCGGGTCGATCAACGATCCGACGTTCGGCAATGAGCCGGGCGTTTCTCCCATGCGTCAGGGGCGAGCGTATTTCCTGTTGGGTAATCCGGAGTACGCATCGACGCTCTGGGAAAAATACGCATTGCCGCCTCTTCGCTACGATCGAGGAGTTCGCGCGCTAGGCGCGACGATGGCCTTCATGAAGGGCGACACGCAATCCTCAACCGCGTCCTTGCTTGAAATTCCCGAGAAAGTGCGGCTCCAGGCCATCTGGGAATTCGATGACGGAATGTGCCGGCTCGAACAAGGTTTGCCCGAACCGGCCATCGAGCATCTCACAAAGGCATTGACCCTGGCCCCGAAACTCGCGCTTCGCCCCGTGATCGCCTACTACCTTGAGAAGCTCGGCGCTCCCGTGCCTCCCGAAGAACCGGTGACGGCTTCCCTGGTGAAGCCCGGTACCGAGAAACCCAAGGAGACGGAAAAGCCCAAAGATCCTCTCTCGACCACGGAAAGTGATCGACCGAAGGACGCTGAAAAGAAGTGATTTTATGCTTGTTATTTGATCAGGTCGACGTTATCGATCTGAGAAACTACGTCTTGAAAATCGTCGTTGGTGGAATATTCCCAGCCGATCAAATAACTGTGCGGGATAGTCTTCCCCGTAGCCTTGTCGCGATTGGGGTAGATCATGGCCTTGTAGGGCTGCTTCGCAAGTCGGGCATTCACCGCCGCCACAGTGCGCGGTTCCGTGAAGGCCCCACCGTCTTTGAGCCCGTCGTTTGAGACCCAAAGGCCGAATGGTGCGTCACCCGGTTCGAACTCGCTTGCGGACTCCTTGGCCAGGGGCGGCGGCAGGTTCCTATTGGCCTCGAAATCGGCCGTGGTGTTCTTGAATGTGTACGACCACAAGTTGTGCTTCTCGGGAGCGCCTGCCGTCTTGCCGGGTCGATACCAGCCGCCCCGCGTCGTTGTCTCGAGCCCCAGCGCGATCGCGGGGAAGGTTTTCACCGGCCCTGGACCCGCCTTGCGAAACAGGCCTGGGACTGCTTCAACTGTGGATTCGACCGGGTTGGCAAGGTCGCCGAACATCGATAGTCCATAGCGCGTTTGAAGCACAACCACCCAGTCGGGCTCCATGGGTGCCGGAGCGACCTTGGGCTGATTCGAGTTTTGGGCATTCGCTGTGGAGGCAGCCAGAATGAACTCGCAAAAGAGATAGGTCGTGCGTCTCATGGTCTTGCTCGCATGTTGGACCAACGTTGTAAAAGGGGTTGGTCAACACTTTAGCAAGAGAAAGCTCAACCGCAAGTCGCTCTGTAAACGCGGTGAGCCTTCACGAGCGTCCTTCAGGACGATTCCGCAAGCGTTTTGAGCTGACGGATCAACGCGATCGCCTGTTCCGGATCAATCGCCGTCACATCCACGTTCCGCAACTCCGTCAAAATCGGCTCAGGAAGCGTCGCGAACAGGCTATTTTGAAGGGCTCGACCCGTCTTAACCTTACGGATCGGACCGCTGGAAGGACCGGGATCAGGACCATGTTGCTTCTCCAGAAAGGCAAGAATCTGGCGGGCCCGGTCGAGGACGGGCGAGGGGACACCGGCAAGTCGGGCGACATGAATACCGTAACTCTGGTCGGCACCCCCCGGCACGATCCTGTGTAGAAACACAATCTCGCCCCCCGCCTCGCGGACGGCCACGTTGGCATTCTTGAGGCGTGGCTTGGTCTTCTCCAGTTCCACAAGTTCGTGATAATGCGTCGCGAACAGGGTACGGCAACCGATGTTGTCATGAATGTGTTCAGTGATCGCCCATGCGAGCGAAATGCCGTCGAACGTGCTTGTGCCTCGGCCGATTTCATCCAGAATGACCAGGCTTTGCGTGGTCGCGTTATTCAAAATGTTGGCAGTCTCGGTCATCTCGACCATGAAGGTGGATTGACCTCGGCTCAGTTCGTCGGTCGCACCGACGCGGGCAAAGAGCCGATCCACAATCCCGAGCGTCGCCGATTTCGCGGGGACGAAGCTTCCCATCTGCGCCAATACGGAGAAGAGCGCCACCTGCCGGATGTAGGTGCTCTTGCCCGCCATGTTCGGACCGGTGATGACGAGGATCGTCCCGTGGTCGGGACCGAGACTCGTGTCGTTTGGGACGAATTCACCGGCCGGCATAAGGGCATCGAGAACAGGGTGGCGGCCCGAATCGACCTCGAAGACCGGCTCGGAGACGACTTCGGGCCGGCAGTAGTTGTGCCGCACCGCAAGCTCGGCCAAGGCAGTCAGGACGTCAACTTGGGAAATGACCGAGCCCGCCTGGATCAGGCGAGGTGCCTCGGCTGCGACGCGGTCGCGCAATGTGACGAATAGCTCGTATTCCAACTCACAGGCACGATCTTCCGCCCGCAGGACCTTGTCCTCATACTCCTTCAGCTCGGGCGTGATATACCGCTCGGCACTTCGTATTGTCGCTCGGCGCGTGTAGTCGCCAGGGATTTTCGAGGCCTGGGAGTTGGTGATTTCGATGTAATAGCCGGAGACCTTGTTGAATCCGATTTTGAGGTTGTTGATCCCGGTGCGACGCACCTGCTCGGCCTGATAGCGTGCGATCCAGCTCTTGCCACCCTTGGCGATCTCGCGAAGTTCGTCTAGCTCCGGGTGATAGCCCACTCGGATCAGACCACCTTCCTTCAAGGCGAGCGGGGGTTCCTCGACGATGGCCACTTCGATCGCCGCTCTCACCTCGGGGCACAGCTCCAGACTCGACTCTAGCTCGATTAATCGTTTCGAGCGTCGGGCCGCTAGCCGGGCCTTGATTCTCGGGAGGAGTGATAGCGTGCGGGCCAGAGCCGAGAGATCTCTCGGGGTCGCTCGTCCCGTCCCCACTCGCGCGGCAAGACGCTCCAGGTCATACGACTCACCTAGAAAGCCTCGCAACTCCGCCCGCAACGTTGCGTCGCGCGTCAGTTCAGCGACGGCGTCGTGTCGCTCGTTGATGGCCTCGGCGAGGGTGAGGGGTGAAGTCAGCCAGTCGGCAAGGAGCCGCGCTCCCATTGGGGTACTGGTCCGATCGATCACCGCCAGAAGAGAGCCTTCACGCTTGTTTTCGCGGAGAGTTCGCGTCAATTCCAGGCTGCGACGGGTCATCTCATCCAGAGCCAGGGTCTCTGCGCGGCGATAGGGGATTAGCTTTGTGATGTGCGTGATCGACGATTTTTGGGTCTCGCGAAGGTAAGCGATCAGCGCTCCCGCCGCTAAGACCTCGGGGGAATTGTCATCCACGCCGAAGCCCGCGAGGGTGGCCGTCTTGAAGTGCTCAAAAAGCGCGATACGCGCCTGATCGGACTGGAAGTCCCACGAAGGCCGGGTGGTCACGGTGATACCACCTCGGCCTCGAAGAATGCGCACCCAGGGCGCCTCAATTTGAACTTCTGAAAGCAGGGTCTCCGCAGGGTTCAGGCGCGCGATCTCGTCAGCCAGCTCCGTTCGCCCGACGCCGCTGAGCATGAATCGGCCTGTGGAAAGCTCGACCCAAGCCATGCCGAGCTTCCCCCCCGTCTCCACGACCGCGGCAAGGTAGTTCGCGGCGAGCGGGTCGAGGAAAGCTTCGTCGGTGAGTGTGCCGGGGGTCACGACGCGCACCACTTCGCGTTTGACAAGACCCTTGGCGAGCCTGGGATCTTCAACTTGCTCGCAAACCGCCGCGCGCCGACCCGCTAGAACCAGCTTGGCGAGATACGACTCAAGCGCGGAATGGGGAAAGCCAGCCATCGGCTGGGCATTCGGTCCTTTATCACGAGTCGTGAGCGCCAAACCCAAAAGGGCGGAGCCGCTCACGGCGTCCTCGCCAAACATCTCGTAGAAATCACCCATTCGAAAAAGCAAAAGAGCCTCGGGATCGCGGGCCTTCAGCGCGCGATACTGGCTCATCATTGGAGTCTCGGATGCTTCGCTCATGGAACAGGCGGAACCCCACGTCAGGTGCGACGTTGACACCCAACCGATCGGAAGGAATCCCACCGGCTTTTTTGCGACTGTAGGAAAGGTAGAGCGACAGCGAAGTCTTCAAGCAATTCCGGAACCGAACGCCACCGGGCCGGCGCGGTATCGTGCCAGCTCGGCAACGTTTCAGCTTCCGTCAACGCGGAGGCAGGCGATCCCGACTTAGAACTTATCGAGGCCGGTCTGCTCTTCAGGATAGATCTCGAACACCTGATCGAGGCGAGTGATCCGGAAAACTTCGAGAAGGTCGGGATGGATGCAGCAAAGCTTGAGCTTACCCTTCACGGCGCCAACCTTCTTTTTAAGGTTGATCAGCTTGCCGAGCGCGGCGCTCGAAAGATACTGCACATTTCCGAAGTTGAGAAGAAGCTTTGTGTGACCCTCGTCTTCCACCAAGCTGTAAAGTTGATCTCCTACTTCCTGGATGTTTTCCTCGGTGACAATCTTGGTATCGACGAAGCTGACGACGGTGACGCCGTCAATCGTTTCCAGGCGAAGATGACGTCGAAGGCCTTGGGACATCGGCAAACTCCTGTCCAGGATCGGAACCGCGACGCTCCTGGTAGGGGGCGTCGTTCTGGGGATGGACCGGTCCCGCGGGCGAGCGGCCTCACGAAAGTAGTGCCGGACACGACGGACCACCCGATCGAGGCTTTGTACGTATCCTCTCCACAATTACCACAATCGTCCGGGGAATCAAGGTTTCTCCGTCTGGCCGACAAGATTGCATGGTCGAGTTGACGTGCGATTCGATCGCGCAATGGACTCTGAACATGCATTCGCCGGGAGATTCGCTCGCCATGTCAAACCTCCGCCAGCACGATCGCTCGCTCCGGGCCGGTTGACACGTCGCGCCGGGCACGTCTAAACTCGCGCGAAGAAGCTGCGCGGGACGGATCATGGTTATTGTGGCGCGCCGGATCCATTGCCCAATTACATTGGAAGAGAGCCTTTCAACGATGAAGCCATCGATCCTGACGGCAACCGTCTTACTGAGTATCCTCGCTCGGATCGGGCACACCGCTCCCCCCGAGACTAAGGCAACCATTCCGCTAAACAGCTTGATTGTTGAGATGACACTCAAAGGCGAGATCTCGGAAGGCCCCTCACCGACCGCTCTCGATGGCGAACCCGTTACTCAGAACCTCAAGGCCATCATCGACACCCTCAACAAAGCGCGCGATGACAAAGATGTGAAAGCTCTTGTAATTCACGTGCGAAACCTCTCCGTCGGCCTGGCGAAAGTGAATGAACTTCGCGAGGCGATCAAGGCGTTTCGTTCCTCCGGTAAAAGGGTCGTTGCCACTCTTGAGATGGCGGGAAATGCCGATTTCCTTGTCGCATCGGCTGCGGACGAGGTTGTCATGCCGGAGAGCGGCTGGCTGATGATCAGGGGCCTGGCGGCGGAAGTCACGTTCTTCAAAGGAATGTTTGATCGGATTGGCGTGTCGGCCGAAACTGTCCAGGTGGGGGATTTCAAAGGGGCCGGCGAACCTTACTCTCGAACGACGATGAGCGAGCCATTCCGGGAGGAACTCAAGGCGATACTCAGCGATAACTTCAGCATGATGGCGGAGGCGATCTCAAGACGGCAGGGGATCAACGTCGACGAGGCCAAGAGCCTGATCGATGTAGGACCGTACACTACCGCGTCGGCAAGAAAAGTCGGCCTCATCAACCGTGTGGCCTATGACGACCAGGTCGCCCCGGAACTGGCGCGATCCCTTGGTTTGAATGCATTCAGAGTCGAAACCAAGTACGGCAAAAAGGTCAAAGACGGGGCGGAGCTAACCGGCTTAGGCGGCCTCTTGAAGATGATGCAGGCTTTTTCCGGTGAAGGGGCGAAGACTCCTGAGTCGAAGGCGACCAAGATCGCCTTGATTTACGCCTGCGGAATGATCCAAACAGGAAAGTCCGCCGGCTCTTCCCTGCTTGGAGGAGCCGAGACGCTCGGATCTGACACTGTGATCCAGAATCTCCGGCAAGCCTCAAAGGATAAAACGGTCAAGGCCATTGTGTTGCGTGTCGATTCGCCAGGGGGCAGCGCACTCGCGTCTGACCTGATCTGGCGTGAAATTTCAAGGCTTGAAAAGCCGATCGTCGCCAGCATGTCCGACGTCGCGGCTTCCGGTGGTTATTACATCAGCATGGGTTGCGACAAGATCTATGCCGAGCCCGGCACACTTACCGGCTCGATCGGTGTCATCAGCGTCAAACTGGCGGTCGGCAAGATGCTTGACAAGGTGGGTGTGACGACCGACACCGTGACTGTCGGTAAGAACGGGACCTTTCAATCCAAGGTCGCAAGCTGGACCGACACCGAGCGCGCGGCGATGCGAAGGCTCTCGGAAGCGGTTTACAAGCAATTCGTGGGCAAGGCCGCCAAGGGCCGACACATGGACATCGACACGCTCGAAAAGAAGGCTGGAGGACATGTTTACACCGGCCGGCAGGCAAAAACCGCAGGTCTGGTCGATGAAGTGGGTACGCTCAACGACGCGATCGCTGAAGCCAAGCAACTTGCCGGGATCAGCGTCGATGACCAGACTGAGCTTTTGATCCTTCCCAAACCGCGAAGCCTGCTGGATTCGTTGGTTTCTCCACTGGAGGAACGCGACCGAGAAACCTCGACAGCTCTTTTCTCCATGCTGGGACTCAACCCAACCTCCGCTTTGCCCGAACCGATTCGCTCAATGTGCGCGAGACTCGAACAGTTCACCCATTTGATCGCGGCGGAGCCCGCCGTTTTGCTCGCGCCTTACGAATTGCGAATTCGATAGGCAATCGTCTTCGACCAATCGAAGACGTCGAGGACCGCAGACCCTCGTCGATCATCGTCAACCTGAATCACCTTCGCCCAGAGGAAATACGGAGCATCGATCTCAATGACGTCCCTTGAGACGTTCCCCAACCAGTTTCCCGACCGTGATTACGAGGTCGAGATCACATGCCCCGAATTCACGGCAGTCTGCCCCAAGACGGGCCAGCCCGACTTCGGCACGATCATCATCAAGTATGTCCCGGACGGTACTGTCATCGAGTTGAAAAGCCTCAAGCTTTATCTCTTCGATTATCGCCAGAAAGGGATCTATTACGAGCATTCGATCAACACGATCCTTGATGACCTGGTCGCGGCCTGCAAGCCAAGACAGATGCGCGTCACCGGCCAGTTCAATGCGCGAGGCGGCATGACCTCGCGCATTAGCGCGGTCTATCAGGCCCCCGCCTTTCCGCCTTCCGCAGGGCTGGAAGACGCGATCCGGATCGTCTGAGCGGACAAATCGCGTCCCGATCAACCGATCAGGGGGGTTCGATGAAACGGCCGGGGATTCTGACGCTGACGACCGACTTCGGGGCCGACGGCCCTTATGTCGCGGCGATGAAAGGCATTGTGCTGGGTCTCGCTCCTGGAACACTACTCGTCGACGTCTCTCACACGATCGCGCCTCAGAATATTTTGGAAGGGGCGTTTGTCCTTGCGGATATCGTCGATGCGTTCCCTCCAGGCACTGTCCACCTCGCGGTGGTCGACCCTGGAGTGGGGAGCGACCGCAGACTCGTCGCCGTCGAGGTCGCCGGACAGGCGTTTGTCTTGCCCGACAACGGGCTTTTGACCGGCGTGGTCCGGAACCGCAATCCGAAATCGATTCACGAGATTACTAACCCGGAATTCCGTCGGGCGAATGTCTCCGCGACGTTCCATGGGCGCGATATCCTCGCACCTGCCGCGGCTCTCCTTCTGCGGGGCGGAGACATCGCCGCGCTGGGTGCCGCGAGGGATCGGGTCGTCACGCTCCGGAACTTCCAGCCGCTGGCCGATAGCGACGGAATCGTGGGCGAGGTCATCTTCCGCGACGCTTTCGGCAATCTCATCACGAACATCGCCGTGGAACGCCTGGTCGACATTCCGGCAGGAGTGTGGGCTTTTGAAATCTCAGGTGAGCGCATCGAAGGACTCGTCCGTACTTATGGAGATGCCCCCACGGGGTCGTTGGTCGCGTTGGTTGGCAGTACCGGTTGGGTTGAGATCGCGGAGGTCAACGGAGACGCGGCACGGCATCTCGCGGCAGGCCCGGGAACCACCATCTGGGTTCGAAAGGTGGAGGGGGCACGTTCGGAATGACGCTCCCGATTCCCACGCCCTCGCTCGAGACGCTCAAGGCCTGGGACATCGCCCACCTCTGGCATCCCTTCACACCTCAATTAGATTGGGCGGCCACCGACCCGTTGATCATCGAACGCGCGGAGGGCGTTTACCTATTCGATACCAACGGGAAATCCTATCTGGATGGCGTTTCCTCGCTCTGGTGCAACGTCCATGGGCATCGTCACCCGACACTCGACGCCGCGATTCGACAACAGCTCGATAAGGTCGCGCATTCCACGCTTCTCGGTCTCACTCACCCGACCGCAATCGAACTGGCTCGGAAACTCACCACGCTCGCACCCGAGGGTCTCACTCGCGTTTTTTATTCCGACGACGGAGCCACCGCAGTCGAAGTCGCGATCAAAATGGCCTTTCAATATTGGCAACAGAAGGCCGAGCCCGAGCCATGCCGAACGAAATTCCTCGCGCTCGCAAACGCCTATCACGGCGATACACTAGGCGATGTGAGCGTTGGCGGAGTCGAACGCTTTCACGCGATGTTCGGCCCACTGCTCTTCCCGTCGCTCCGCGCCCCGAGCCCCCATTGCTACCGTTGCCCGCTCGGCCTGACACGGCCAAGTTGCCAAACGGCGTGCCTCGCCGAAGTCGAAAAGATCCTCCAGGCCAACCCGAATCGGATCGCGGCCGTCATCGTGGAACCGCTCGTCCAAGGGGCCGCCGGGATGATCGTTCATCCCGAAGGCTATCTTCGAGGCCTACGCGAACTCACTCACAAGTACAAAACGCTTTTGATCGCCGATGAGGTCGCTGTCGGATTCGGACGGACAGGGACGATGTTCGCTTGTCAACAAGAAGGCGTCTCACCGGACTTTTTGTGTCTCGCGA
>JAYVYS010000153.1:0-3829 GCA_043784005.1 Isosphaeraceae bacterium | reverse complement strand
CCAAGGTTTTCGCGCCAGACCAGCGGATCATCCGTGAGGTCGAGTTCCGGAAAACGTCGTAAGAGGGTGTCGAAGGCGATCTGTCCTTCGAGCCTCGCCAGCGGTGCTCCAAAGCAGAAGTGGGCGGCCCAGCCAAAGGCGAGGTGGCGATTATCGGGCCGACTGAGGTCCAGGCGATCTGGATCGGGGAATCGCTCCGGGTCGCGATTGCCGGCGGCCATAACGGCGATCACCGCCTGCCGCTTGCGAATCTTCTTACCGCCGAGCACGACATCATCGGGGGCCAGACGGGCTGTGTGCTGGCTTGGACTCTCGTAACGCAACAGTTCCTCAACTGCGGAGGGGATGAGACCGAGGTCGGCCCGCAGCCTCGCCAGTTCGTCGGGATTGCGGAGAAGTGAGAGCATGCCATTGCCGATCAGGTTGGTCGTGGTTTCCAGGCCTCCGACCATCGTGACAATGCAATTGGCTACGATTTCTTCTTCGGTCAAGCGGTCGCCATCGACCTCCGCGGTCATGAACGCATGGATCAAGCCGTCTCTGGGGCGGGTCCGCTGATCCCGAACGGCGTCATGGAAATACGCGCTGAGTCCCTCGACCGCTTCGAGCACTCCGTGGAGACCGTCGGGGTTATGCTGAAAGTTGCCGAGCATCTGGGCGAACGTGACGGACCATTCTTTGAGTTGAATGTGGTCCGCGACGGGAACCCCGAGCATCTCCGCGGTGACGATGGCGGGTAGCGGCTCGGCAAAGTCGGCCAGCAAATCCATCTTGCCTAAGCCGCGTTCTTGAATATCATCGATCAATCGCGTGGCGATTTTCTGAATATGTTCGCGCAGAACACGCACACGCGCAGGGGTAAATGCCGGTGATGCGAGGCTTCGTAGTCGTGTATGCGCGGCGGCGTCCATGAATAACATCTGATTCACCATCACCTTGGCGATGGGACCCACCTCGGGAGCGCCGAGAGCCGCGAAGAATGCCGGAGAGGGGGTCCTCGCAGCCGAATAGCGATGGAGTACAGTGATCACGTCGTCATAACGTGTTACGATCCAGGCGTGAAGGAAGGGGTCCCATTGCACGGGGTCGTGTTCGCGAAGTCGGCGGTAGAGTGGATAGGGGTTGGCGAGGACCTCCGGGTCCAAAAGGTGGTAGAGGCTCAGAGGAGCTTCGGCGGCTTGATCGCACGTCGTCGCGGCATCGGAGTTCATCGGCGTGATTTCCTCAAACGGCTTTGGCTTCGGCGGACTCGACGAGTCGCGAAACCTCGGCGGACAGCGAGGTGACCGTCGGCGCGTTGAACAATTGCCTGAGTGTGAGCTTTATGCCGAACATGTCGCGAAGTCTCGAAACGAGCTGCACGCCGAACATCGAATGTCCGCCACTCATGAAAAAGTTGTCATCATTTTCGATCGAGGGAAGATCGAGGAGCGAGGCGACCGCGGCGGCGATCTTTTGTGTGAACGCGGCGCTCGGAGCAAGAGCGGCGTCAGAGTCTTCCGGACGGGAAATCGCCTCGCAATCTTGGGTTCCCGTCGGCAGCAGGTTGGCTTCACAGGGAGTGGGGAAAGCTGACTTATCGAGCTTTCCGTTCGCCGTGATCGGCAAAGTATCGATCGCCACATACCATTCAGGGATCATATAATCTGGAAGTCGAGCCTTGAGAAACGCGCGAAGGTCGAACGCATTCAGGCGCGCGCCATGCGCGGCGACGACATATGCGACGAGTGCCGGGTTCCGCTCTGAGGCTTCGGCGGCAGGGGTCTGAACTGGGACGGAGTCTCTCACAAGCAGCGCGCTGGCGTCGACCCCGGGATAGCGGTCGAGGCAGGCGATGATCTCGCCGAGTTCGATCCGATAGCCGCGAATCTTCACCTGATCGTCGGATCGCCCGAGGAAGGCGATCTCGCCTCCTTCAAGACGCCGGGCGCGGTCGCCCGTGCGATAGATGCGGACGGACGGCCCGGAGTCGGGTGAATACATCACGAAGCGGCTGGAGGTAAGCTCGGGAGCGTTGCGATACCCGCGCCCTACACCCGCGCCCGCGATGCAAAGCTCTCCAGGTTCGCCTTCGGGAACCGGACGCATCGCATCGTCGAGGATCAGCACTTTCGTATTCGTGATCGGCCGGCCGATGGAAGGCGGACCTACAAAGGCTCCGTCAGGCGCGACCGTCCCCGATGTTGTCACCACGGTACACTCGGTCGGGCCATAATTGTTCACAAAAGCGAATGGCAATCTCGCGTCGGGACGGCGATGCAAGGTATCGGCACCGGTGAGGAGGGTGCGGAGCGCCGTCCCTTTCGGCCAGCTCATGTTCAGTAATTGCTCGGCGAGGATCGTGGGGACGAAGCTGATGGTGATCTTTTCGGAGACGAGCCAGTCCCGAAGAGCCTGCGGCGACCGGCGAATCGATTCGTCGGCGATGTGCAGGCTCGCGCCCGCGGTCAGATGAGGCCAGATCTCCCAGGCCGCCGCATCGAATCCGAGGCCAGCGATCTGGCTGGCGCGATCGGCGTCGGTGACATGGAAGGACTCTCGATGCCAGGCGACGAGGTTTCCAAGGTTGGCGTGGGTGATCTCCACCCCTTTGGGCCGCCCGGTGGAACCCGACGTGTAAACGACATAGGCCAAGTCGCTTGGTGCCGATGTATCGCTGATCGGTGTCGCGCGATGCTTTGCGATTCCTTCGGCGTCCCGGCCATCGAGCGCGATGACACGCCAGGCGCGGGCGTCGAGTCTTGTCGCTTTCTGACAATGACTGAGCAGCATGAGCGCGCCCGCGTTCTCGAGAATGAACGCGGCGCGGTCTGTGGGAGTCGACGAGTCCAAAGGCAGATAGGCGGCTCCTGATTTGAGAACCGCGAGCGCCGCCACCACGAACTCATGGGAACGCTCGAACAAGAGCCCGACACACGTTTCAGAGTTTGCTCCCGCCGCTCTGAGATATGCGGCCAACTGATTGGAGCGCGATTCGAGTTGCCCGTAGGTCAGGCGGAGCGATCCCTCAATGACCGCCAGCTGGTCGGGATCGAGCGTCGCGTGAATCGCGATCTGGGCGGGGACGGTTAATGCGTAACGGGTTTCGACGGACGACTCCCGTTCGAGCATCCGAGCGTTGATCGGTACATCAAGTCGCGTCATCATTTTCCCGATCGGCTCCCTGTAAGAGACACGGATTCATGTGGAGGGGATCGCCAATGCGAGGTTCAGGAGCGCGGGCAAAACGGCGAGGGCGACTGGCGGGGTTGCCCTCAAGAAGTCCGGCATACAGCTTCACCCACATTTCCATGACCCGTTCCGCATCGAAGTAATCATGCACCCGCGCCTGTCCCTTGCGACCGACCGCCAACCTCTCGGCGGCCTCCATCCCTTCCAGACGGGCCATTTCTTGAGAGAATCGCTCGGAATCTCTTGAGGGAACGAGATAGCCGCTCTCGCCCGAATCGACAACCTCCGCGTTCCCGCCGACATCGGTCGCCACGATCGGCAACCCGGCGGCCGATGCCTGGATCAAAACAAGAGGAAGTCCTTCGAGATCCGAGGAAAGAGCAAAAGCGTCAGACGCGCTCATCACGGCGGGAATGTCGTCGCGAAGCCCGAGGAAGCTCACACGATCGCCTACCCCCAGATCCGAGGCAAGACCCTTAAGTGTTTCTCGCTGCGACCCTTGGCCGCAGATCAAGAGTCTACGACCGCCTTCACCAAGCCTGGCGAACGCCCGGAGCATGGTCGGATAAGCTTTCGCTTGCTCCAGTCGTCCGACCGCGAGCCACACAAAGTCATTCCCGACAGCGAATTCACGACGCAAACGGTGCCGCGCTCCGTG
>JAYVYS010000152.1:0-7251 GCA_043784005.1 Isosphaeraceae bacterium | reverse complement strand
CCGCCAGCCAGGTCGATATCCGCCGGCCAAGCGACATCGCCGATTACATCGATCAAGAGATCGAGTGCATGATCCTCAAGATCGACGAAAGCCGGCGCAACATCGTCGTCTCGCGTCGTAAGCTGATCGAAATCACTCGCGAGATGCAGAAAAAGACCCTCCTCTCGGAGATCGAGACGGGGCAGGTCCGCATCGGCACGGTCAAGAATATCGCCGACTTCGGCGCGTTCGTCGACCTTGGCGGCATCGATGGTCTTCTGCACATCACCGACATGAGTTGGGGCCGGATCAACCACCCCAGCGACATGGTCAAGATCGACGATCAGATCGAGGTCATGGTCCTGCATGTCGACAAGGATCGCGAGAAGATCGCGCTTGGCCTCAAGCAGAAGAGTGCCAGCCCTTGGGCGAAGGTCGAAGAGAAGTACCCGGTCGCGACCCGCGTGATCGGCGAAGTGGTCAACGTGATGAGCTATGGCGCGTTCGTCAAGCTCGAAGAGGGGATCGAAGGCCTCGTCCACATCTCCGAGATGTCCTGGACGAAGCGGATCAACCATCCGAGCGAGCTTGTCCAGATCGGCGACAAGATCGAGGTCGTCGTCCTGGGAATCAACAAGGAGAAGCAG
The DNA here is from genome assembly GCA_043784005.1 of Isosphaeraceae bacterium. Taxonomy (GTDB): domain Bacteria; phylum Planctomycetota; class Planctomycetia; order Isosphaerales; family Isosphaeraceae; genus JAYUFP01. Next base: position 6,625 of record JAYVYS010000152.1, on the reverse strand, counting down.
GAAATCTCCTTGGGGATGAAGCAGACCCAGACCAATCCTTGGGATCAGGTCGCCGGCAAGTACCCGCCGGGCACCATGATCGAGGGCACGGTCCGGAACCTGACGAACTACGGGGCGTTCATCGAGATCGAGGAGGGCATCGACGGCCTTCTGCACATCTCGGACATGAGCTGGACCCGCAAGATCGGCCATCCCAACGAGGTCCTCGAAAAGGGCCAGCGGGTTTCCTGCCAGGTCTTGAACGTCGACCAGGAACGGAAGCGGATCGCCCTTGGTCTCAAGCAGTTGCGTGAAGACCCGTGGGAGACCGACATCCCGGGCCGTTACGAGCCCAACGACGTGGTGAAGGGTAAAGTCACCAAGCTGACCAACTTCGGCGTCTTCGTCGAACTTGAACCGGGACTTGAAGGCCTCTTGCACATCTCCGAACTGGCCGACCATAAGGTCGACAGCCCCGAGGAGGTTGTGAAGGTCGGCGACGAGATCGAGGTCAAGATTCTTCGAGTCGATCGTGGCGAACGCAAGATCGGGCTCTCCCGCAAGAAAGCCCAGTGGTCGCCGAAAGAAGATGGGGAAGAAGGCGTCGAGGGCGAACCGACCGCCGAAGGTGCCGCTACGGCCGCCGGAGCAGCCGGGGCGGCGCTCAAGCCCGAGGTTTCCAAAGAACTCAAGGGTGGTCTCGGAGGCGGTGGCCCGCTCTTCTCGATCGGTGGACCGGGTTCTGATTCGGAAGCCACCGAAGAGGGCGTCGTGGACGAACACGCCGAAACCGAAGCCGTCACCGAGGCGGAAGTTGAAGGCGAAGCGGAAGCGGAAGCGGAAGCGGAAGCTGAAGTTGAAGTTGATCACACTCCGGAGAAATCCGAAGCGGAGTGATCGCCTAGCATCGAACGAAACCGTTCTCAAAGGCCCGACGGCAATCCGCCGCCGGGCCTTTCGCATTTCGAAGGCCTTTTTTGGCCGGCTTATTCGACTCGGAGCGGAGCGCGCGAAAACGTCGTTGTCCTCCTCAAAATCCGCTTACTCGAAATGATCCCATCTAACGGAAACCTCCCCGCTTTCCGGATCATCGTCCATTTGTGCAGATTTTGCCGATTTGCCTGGATCGTCATATCTCTTACGTCCCCAAAACCTCCTAGACTTCCAAAACCATTTAAGTTATCAGTGTGCGGGACCGATTCCATCCGTGTGAAGACCGTGAGCGGACATGGGGATAAGACGCGGAGGGGGGCTTTCCGGTGCGTGGCGTCGAGTAGTAGCGACGTGACCCGGATGGTCTGAGCGTTTTATCCCGCGAGCGTGAGCTTGCGGCGACGCGAAGGGTGAGGCGACGTCGGTGTCTCGGTAGGAGGCCGAGTAACTGCCGGTCGGCGCACACGCCCAATTTTGGTGCGCGGCACGAGGGGATCGCGGACGCGAAGGCGCTGGTGAACGGTAGCGGGTTGAGTGGGCCGGTCGGGCTCCCCTGTCGTGGGGACCGGGCGGCAAACCCTGTTTCCGTGGTGCGGCGCCGGGGCGAACGGCGGATTCGACCTCGGCCGCCTTCCCCCGAACCAAGAGCGGACCCTGTCACGACCGACCGGACGAGGATCTTCATGGCCCGTATTCGCCGACACCGCCGAGATACCGTACAAAGTCCCCTGGAGACCTATCTCCGGGAGATTAACGAAGTGGCACTCCTCAACGCCGACGAAGAAAAGATGCTCGCGCGTCGCATCGCGGAAGGAGATGACGCCGCACGCGATCGTATGGTGCGTGCCAATCTTCGCCTCGTCGTGAATATCGCACGAGGTTATGTAGGCAAGGGATTGGCGCTTCAAGATTTGATTGAGGAAGGGAATCTCGGGCTGTTGCGGGCTGTCGAGGGCTTCGACCCCGCGGTCGGCACACGGTTCAGCACGTACGCGAGCTACTGGATCAAGCAGTCGATCAAGCGAGCGCTCGTGAACACGGCCAAGCCGATCCGAATCCCGGCCTACATGGTCGAGCTCTTGTTCAAATGGCGTCGCACCGCCGCCGACATGCAAGACCACCTCGGACGTCCAGCCACCGCTGAGGAAATCGCTCGCGAGCTGGGGATTCCCAAGAAGAAGCTGGCGATCGTCAAGAAAGCCATCAAGGTTTACAATCTCGTCCCCCAGACCGATCAGCCCGAGAATGGCTGGAGCCTGGGCGAGATGCTCATGGACGAACGGACGCGACCTCCCGACGTTGAGATGGTCGAAGCCGACAACCTTCGGCTTGTCTTGCGCCGGCTCGACGAGATGGACAAGCGCGAAGCGACGGTGCTCCGCATGCGATTCGGCCTCAATGACGCGCCTCCGAAGACGCTCAAGGAGATCGGCGAGTCGCTTGGTCTGACCCGTGAGCGCGTCCGACAGATCGAAAACGAGGCCCTCGGCAAGCTCTCCGCAACTTTCGCCGCGGATTGATGGATTGCCATGGCGATCGCTCCCGCAGAGCAACAGAACGAGGCCGGTGAGGAGCAATCCTCGCCGGCCTCGACTCATTTTTTCGATACCGATCGCGGGGCGATTCTCAAGCGCGGCCAACGCGATTTCCTTGCGATCGTCCGCGGTGGTAAAGCAGGCCCGCGCCTCCACAAACGAGTAGGATCGCGAAGGCCGAAGGCTCAGGAACCGCCGCGGCGAAAGGCGCGTCGTAAGCGCGGACGTTGGTCAACGCCTTGAGACCAAGGAAGCTCTTGTCAAAACCGCCGTCAAAGGTGCTGTTCGCCTCGGCGATGATCCGGATGTAGGCATCCTTGCCATAGGCTGGCTGGAGCAGGCCACCGGTCAGATTCATGTTCAGGTCGTAAACCGACATGCCGGGCGTCTGGGGATTGGGGCTCGCGAAGCCGAACTGCGTGGGTGTTCCCTGGAGCAGCAAGCCGGAGTACGTCTTTCCCGCGACCTGCACGGAACCGTAAAGCGAGTACGAATTGCCCGGGTCGTTCAACATTCTTCCCATCGCGTCGAGCTTGATCTGAATAACCTGACTTCTCGCGGAACCCCCCGCCGGGTCGTAGACATAAGACTCGCTCGCACCAGTTGGTCCCAGCGCGAGGATCGCGGGATTGTTGTTCACCTGAAAGAGACCGGTTCGGGTCGACGAGTCGAAGGAGTAGGTTTGAGAGCCGACGATGTCGCTCGCGAGGTCGGGGAAAGACTGTTTGGCGTCGGGTCGGATCAAGTCCGCTCGGGTCGCGGCAGGTCGGCCGAGCACCGTCAAAAGAAGCACGGTCAGCCCGACCCTCACAAAGTGGCAGCGCATCTGGTGCATGGGCGAACTCCGTTTCTCGCCGACATCCCGGGGTTGAGCCTCAACATCCGGAGGCGGCCACGACGGCGGGGATGCTCGGCAACCATCATCCTTTGAGAAGCAAGACAACGCGGTTGATGACCTTGGCCCACCCATCGCGTGCGTTTCCGCATTGAGGGACAGGGAATCTCCAGGGCGTCGATCCAAAGCGGCGGGGCGATGATGAGCGAAGTTGTCAAGTTCGTGGTGATTGCCCGATGCGGGGCGATGTTGCCGCGTGGAACCTCCACCGAACCGTACCCGACTCCGTCGGGTGCCGGTGAAGTCGTCTGGAACCCTTTCGCTATGGGGTTCTTCAGAAGCAGCCGCACCATACTCCAAGATTCAAACCTCTGTCAATCCGAATGATCACGGGCCAATCCCTGAATGGCTTCCTTGTGACAGCGGTTGATACGGTCATGAATCAAGGAGGTGATCGCCTCGGTGCTCAATCCCTTGAGATCTGCAGGAAGGATCGGCGGGCCGAACTCGATTCGAACCGGATGCAAACGTGGAAAGAAACAGTTTCGAGGCCAAGCTTCGAAGGTTCCCGCGATTCCGGCCGGCAGAATCGGCACTTTGGCTCGGGACGCGATCACCGCGATTCCCGACTTCAGCTCGGCGAGCCGACCGTCAAGGCTTCGGGTTCCTTCGGGAAAGAGGATCACCACGCCACCGTTCCGCAGCCTTCGAAGCGTTTCTTTCAGGCCTGAGGCTCCCATTCCTTCGCGCTGAATCGGGAAGCCTCCGACAGAACGGATCAGGGCGCCGAGAGGTGGAAAGAACAGCGTCGATCGAGCGACATAATTTAGCGGACGATTCGCCCCGATGCCAAGGACGAAGACATCGAGATAACTGAGGTGGTTCGAGACGAGCAAGACGCCTCCTGAACGCGGAATGTTGCCTCGACCTCCCCCCCGAATTCCCCCGCTAACCGTGAATGCGAGGAAGGCAAGCTGGCGGATAAACTGATACCATAACCGGCTCAGCAACCGCCGATCATGGGACGACGCGACCTTTGCGATCGACGCTTCCGCCTCGCCGCCCTCTTTCTCGCGTGCCTCGCGCGTCACGAGCGCTCTCCCGGCTTGTGCGCGGCGAGTCTGAGCCGAACATCGTCGGCGAGCCGTGCGAGCACGATGTCGAGGCTCAGGCCCGTTGTGTCGATGAATGCGGCGTCCGGCGCGGGCTTCATGGGAGCGATCGCGCGCGAGGCGTCACGTTCGTCTCGGTTCCGAACGTCCTCCATGACTGCCTCCAAGGTGGTGTTTTCGCCGCGTTCGACGAACTCAGAAAGACGGCGGCGGGCACGTTCTTCGAGGCTCGCGGTGAGAAAGAACTTCCGCAAGGCATCGGGAAAGACGATGGTCCCCTGATCTCGCCCTTCGGTGACCACATCGTACTCGCGGGCGAATTCGCGCTGAAGCTCGACCAGACGTTGGCGAACACTCGGCCGATCGGCGACGGCGCTGGTCGCTCGGGTGACATCGACGGAGCGAATCGCTTGCGAGACGTCCTCACCGTCGAGCAAAACGCGACCCGGCTGGACGAGGATGATGACGTTCGCGACGATCTTCGCGAGCATCGTATCATCAAGTAAATCGGCTCCGGCCCGAAGCGCGGCGAGGGTGATGACACGATACATCGCGCCGGTGTCGAGCATCCGCCAACCCAGTTCCTCCGCCAAGCGTTTCGCGACGGTACTTTTTCCCGAACCTGCCGGACCGTCGATCGTCACCACCCGCATGAAGCCGCCTCGGCCTTGAACTTGGTTTCCCGATGGCTCCGGGCCTTCTCAGACTTAGATCGTCCCGATGCGAGGCGGTGAGGATTCGCCAGCGTCATCAACGAACCCGATGGCCGCCGCGCGGCCCGACGGTGGTGCTTAAGGGCTGTCTTCCCGCGATCCCCGCGCTCAGTTCGTGCCAGTGAGAAACCTCAGGTTCGCCAAGTCTCCAGCACAGATAGACTTCGCGGCCGTCCATCAGGCTGTAAAAATCGCAGAGCCCGTCATCGCCCTTAAGTTCGACTCCGAGTTTTGTCAGTTCGTCGATATATTCCACGAGCTTGGTTTGTTCGACTTCGAGCGCGGCCTGACTGTGGGCGAGTTCCTCGGTGTAAGGGTCGCTCGCCGGTCGGCGATGTTCGGTCACGACGGCGGAGAGCCTTTGTTGAAGCTCGGTAACCGTGCGGTTTTGGCGGACGATATCGGAGACGATCGCCTTGACCAATGGCAAAGCTTTGTTCGCCTCTTGGACCGTGAAATACTTCTTTTTCGGAGTCAGTGACTTGGAAGTGGCCATGACCGAGTCCTGTCGGGATGAAGGAAAATGATTTCGGCCACGAGAGTCTTAACCCGTTAACATCGGGCACAAGAATCAAAAATTGCCGGACGGCGCGACCCGCCAGGCGTGGAGCATCAGGTTCCATTCCATGAAAAGGCCCGTCTTCGGGCCGGTTTTTCTTACTCCTTTTGGAATTCTCCCTACTCCGGAGATCCTAGCATCCTTCGCTTAAATGAAATTATAGGACCGCCAGCCCCCCCCGCAAGGGTGGCCCCGCGAGACCAGCGACGATTGGGGTCGGAAAACCTCTCGAAACCGAGACTCATCCACGATTTCCCTTCTTCCGATCTTTGAGAACCTTGGCGATCTCAGCCGGTTTCCGGGTGTTGAAGACATCCTTCGGGCCAAGCCATCCCCGACGCGCGACACCGATTCCGTAGTCCAGGTCGACAAATCCTGCCGTCGAGTGGGCGTCGGGATTGATCACGATCGTCACTTCCGCCGCCTTGGCTTTCTTGCAATACGTCGCGTCGAGGTCAAGCCGATGTGGGTTGGCGTTGATCTCGATCATGGTCCCCGCTTTCGCCGCAGCTTCAATCACGGCGTCAAGATCGACTGCGTAACCGTCTCTCGCCAGAAGGAGCCGGCCCGTCGGGTGCCCGAGCATTGTGACAAGCGGATGAGAAACCGCGTTTACGATTCGTCGCGTCATTTCCTCGCGAGGCAAACCAAAGACCGAGTGTACGCTTGCGACCACGTAATCATACCCTTCGAGCAAATCATCGGGGTAATCGAGCGATCCGTCCACGAGAATGTCGCACTCGGTTCCTTTGAACAGGCGAAAGCCGTCCTTGAACGAGGCGTTCAGGGTGTCGATCGCCTCCCATTGTTGTTTGACGCGCTCGATGCTGAGACCTCCGGCATAACCGGCGGACTTCGAATGGTCGGCGATTCCGAGGTATTTCATGCCCGCGGCCTTCGCGGCCTCGGCCATCTCTTCGAGGGTCGCGCCGCCGTCGCTCCAGTCGGTGTGACAGTGG
>JAYVYS010000151.1:0-6978 GCA_043784005.1 Isosphaeraceae bacterium | reverse complement strand
TACCGCTCTTGCCCAGAGCGGCTATTTTGAAGACCAAGGTGGGTCACTTTTACGCGCTGAGGGTGGGTCACTTTTACGCGCTCATTTCCATGGGGTCTTGGACGGCAGACTATGTCTTGCTGCGCGGTCTCGGACGGACCCACGGCTTTCCGGGCGACGTCGAGGGTGCCCGCAACACCTTACATCGCTGGCTGCACCTGGCCATTCCGCTCGATGACGCGGAGGTGCGCCGCACTCTGGACCGCTGGCGCCCGTATGGCGGGCTGGTCTACTTTCACCTCCTGCTCGACCGGCTTGCGGAAGCGGGATTTCTGTGGCCAGGATCATCGCAGCCGCAAACAAGCGGCAGTAACCATCTCGATGTTCAGGACGCAGTATTCACGGGAGATCGTAACGATGACACATGACTTCAAAATTGGTGATCATGTCGAGTGGAACTCGGAAGCAGGCCGAGTTCGGGGAACGATCAAGAAGAAAATCGTTTCCGAGATCACGTTCAAGGGGTACACGGTCCACGCCTCGAAGGAAGAGCCGCAGTATTTGATCGAGAGCGACAAGACCGATCATCAGGCCATGCACAAAGGTTCGGCCCTGAAAAAGATCAGTAAAAGTGAACACTGATACAAAGTACGTCCGCCCGCCTAGAATTCCTCGACCAAGGCCTTCTTCATGAGCCGAAATGCATTCTTTCTGGAGCCCGTTCCGCCGTACCGGCTGGACCTGACGGCCTGGACATTGCGCCGCCGCGCGGACAACGCGATCGACCGCTGGGACGGCGCGACCTATCGAAGGGCGCTGGCGCTGCCGAGCGGTTCGGTGGAGGTCGCGGTCTCTCAGACGGGGCCGCCCGAGGCGGCGCGACTTCGCGTCACGGTGCATGACGCACCGCTCACCCCCGAGGTGAAGCAGGCCGTGACGGCGGCCTTGGAAAGGCTGCTCGGCCTCCGCATCGACCTGGCGGCATTCTATTGCCTGGCCTCTCGCGATGCCGAACTTGGTCCCCTGGCGGAGCGGTTCCGCGGCATGAAGCCGCCGCGCTTCGCATCGGTGTTCGAGGGCGTCGTCAACTCGATCGCCTGCCAGCAAGTCACGCTCACGCTCGGCATCCGCCTGCTCAACCGCCTGGCCGACAACTACAGCCCCATCATCGCCGGGGGGAAGGGGCCGGTTCGCGCGTTCCCACGCCCGGAAGACTTGGCCCGGTTGGAACCGGAAGCGTTCCGAGAGTTGGGCTTCAGTTGGCAGAAAGGCCATGCCGTGATCGAGTTGGCGCGGACCAGCGCCGAGGGGCAAGCGGATCTGGAAGGGTTGGCGAGCCTGCCCGACGAGGAGGCTGTCGCCCGCCTCTGCCGGCTGCGCGGCGTGGGGCGTTGGTCGGCGGAATACGTGCTGCTCCGCAGCCTGGGACGGACAAACATCTTTCCGGGCGATGACGTCGGTGCCCGCAAGAATTTGCAGCGCTGGCTGCACCTGGCCGACCCGCTCGATTACGCGGCGGTCGGCCGCACCCTGATCGACTGGCAACCGTATGGCGGACTGATCTACTTTCACCTCCTGCTCGACCGGCTTGCGGAAGCGGGATACCTCCAGGCGGCAGAGCCGCGGACCGGGCGCGACGACCACGCGGAGGCCCCGGAACCACTCTCGGCCGTGGATCGTGTCGATGAGGCGAGCAGAGATTCGTTCCCGGCCAGCGACGCGCCGGGCTGGGCGCCCTTGTCCATCGGCCCGCCCGCGCGCGAGTAAGCGGTGACAATCGTTCTCCCAATCATACGGTGAAGGCACTCCCCATGTTCAAGCTCAAGCGGGTTTGTGAGAAGCCTTCCCGCGAAGACGGTTTCCGGGTGCTGGTGGAACGGCTCTGGCCGCGCGGAGTCAGCAAGGAGCATGCGGAACTGGACCTCTGGCTCAAGGACGTGGCCCCCAGCCCCAAGTTGCGGAAATGGTTCAGCCACGACCCGGCCAAGTGGGAGGACTTCCAGGAGCGCTACGCCGCGGAACTCAAGGACGACAAAGAGGCCCTACACTTGCTGAAGCAGAAAGGCAAGGATGGGACCGTGACGCTGGTGTACGCCTCGCATGACGAGGAGCACAACGGGGCGCTGGTCCTGAAAAAGTATCTTGAACACCACAAGAGATGAAACGACAACCCGAGGAGGTCCCGATGGAAGACTGGCAAGAATTGGCGGCCCAGTTGCGTGTGGACAGCATCCGCTGCACGACGGAAGGGGGGTCGGGGCACCCGACGTCCTGCATGTCCGCCGCCGACCTCATGGCGGTGCTCCTCGCCAAATACTTGCGGTATGACTGGGCCAACCCCCATCATCCCGGCAACGACCGCCTGATCTTCAGCAAGGGCCACGCCTGCCCGCTGCTCTACTCCATGTTCAAGGCGGTGGGAGCGATCACAGACGCCGAGTTGATGAGCTTGCGCAAGTTCGGCAGCCGCTTGCAGGGCCACCCCAATCCGCACGTCTTGCCCTACCTCGACGTCGCGACCGGCTCGCTCGGCCAGGGGCTGCCCATCGGCGTGGGCATGGCCCTGAACGGCAAGTACCTCGACAAGCTCCCCTATCGCACCTGGGTCCTGCTCGGCGACAGCGAGATGGCGGAAGGCTCAAACTGGGAGGCGTTCGACAAGGCGTCGTTCTACAAGCTCGACCACCTGATCGGCATCCTGGACATGAACCGGCTCGGCCAGAGAGGTCCGACCGACCTCGGCTGGGACAGCGCCGATTACGCCGCCCGCGCCCGCGCCTTCGGCTGGCACGCCGTCGAGCTGGATGGCCATGACTTCGGGGCCATCGACCGCGCCTACGGCGAAGCGATCGAGGCGAAAGGGCAGCCGACCTTCCTGGTCGCCAAGACGGAGAAGGGGCGAGGGGTCGACTTCGTGGACGACAAGGAGAACTGGCACGGCAAGGTCTTCAGTCCCGAGCAAGCGAAAGTCGCCGTCGCCGGGCTGGGGGGCGAACGTTCCTTGACCGTGCCGACCGCCAAACCGGAGGCCCTGGAGCCGGCCGCTCCCGCCGCCGCGATGCCCCTCAAACTGCCGACCTACGAGGTCGGCGGCAAGGAGGCGACGCGAAAGGCTTACGGCGACGCGCTGGTCGCGGTCGGTGCCAACCGGCCGGACCTGGTCGCCCTGGATAGCGAGGTCTCCAACTCGACCTTCACCGAGGAGTTCAAGAACGCCTATCCGGGCCGATTCTTCGAGATGTTCATCGCCGAGCAGCAACTCGTGTCCGCCGCCGTGGGGTTGGCCGTCCTGGGCAAGAGGGTCGTGGCCTCCACGTTCGCGGCCTTCTTCACCCGGGCGTTCGACCAGATCCGCATGGCCGCGCTTTCGAACGCCACTCTTCACCTGGTCGGCTCCCACTGCGGAGTCAGCATCGGCCAGGACGGTCCGTCGCAAATGGGCCTCGAAGACATCGCTATGATGCGGACCGTCCGCGGGAGCACGATCCTGTATCCCTGCGACCCGAATCAGACGGCCGCCCTGGTCGACGCGATGGTGGATCTGCCCGGAATCTCCTTCCTGCGCACGACTCGGGAGAAGACCCCGGTGATCTACCCGCCCGGCGAACGGTTCCCGGTGGGCGGCAGCAGGCTGGTCAGGCACTCCGACCGGGACCAGGTCGCGGTGATCGCCGCGGGCATCACCGTGCATGAGGCGTTGAAAGCGTATGAAACTCTGAAGTCCGAAGGCATCACGGTCCGCGTCATCGACGCCTATTCGGTCAAGCCGATCGACCGGGAGACCCTGCACCGGGCCGCCCGTGACACCCAGGGCAAGCTGATCGTGGTCGAGGACCACTGGTTCGAGGGGGGGCTCGGGGACGCCGTGCTCGACGCCTTCGTCGACACCCGGGTCGACGGGCTCCGGGTGATCAAGCTGGCCGTCCGCGACCTGCCCGGCTCGGGGACGCCTGCGGAACTCATGAACGCGGCCGGCATCGACGCGGACCATCTCATCCGGGCGGTCAAATGCTTGTTGTAGCAAGGTGGCAATGGTCGCCCTCCGGACCGCAAGGGCTCGCAAGCGTGCCCGCCCGGTGGGCCACTCCAATCGCCCCGAAGACCGTTGGCGGATGTCTCGCCACTCGTCGTGATGGATTATCCGCCACATGGTCGCATCGCACCCCGGCTCAAACCTCGCGGGCTCGGCCGCACCGTCCTGGAGGGGCTGGAGCAACGACCCGATTGCTTCCCACTCGCGTCGGAGCATCGTACGACGGTGCAAGGCCCTGCGTTACGATGCGCCTCCGCCCGTCTTCGAATCCGGGGGCCTCGGCACACTCTGTGCATTCAGCGTCTTGGGTGGCCGGGCGTCGCTTTCGGTGTCGGTACGGGGCAGGCACTCGGCCTTGAGCTTCCCAAGGTCGCGAGAGGAAAGATGCCCAGGGGTTTGGAACTGAAGCGACTCGAAGAGAAAGCGGCCAAAGACCGGGAGTACAACAACGCTCGATCCAAGGCCCGCAAAGAAACATTTAAGGCTGCCGGGAAGTCAGCTTACTAATTAATCTTCCGTCTCGATTTTAGCAGTCTCGTCAGGATGTCCCACCCCTATCAGGTCAAGGAAGTGGTCAATGATTTCCCGGTCATCCTGTTTAGGAGGATGCAAGGTGAATGCATGGTTTAGTTCCTTCGCAAGCAGGTCAGTCGGTTTAAACTCGTGGTCTCTGGAAATGGATTCGATGGACGGATACTTCCCGGACGGCAAACCATCAATCCAATCCGCTATCACGCCAAACCCTGCATGGTTCCCGATCCGTGACGTGTGAGTCTTCCCGGACGGGTAATCATCGTGTCCGAAAAGTGTCAAATTGACACCCATGAAGAAGTCTCCGTTTGCGATTACTAGAGCGAAACTCGCACGTAAGATTATACCACAATGGGCACACATAAGTCGTCCAAAAACAAGCCCGAATCGGCTCACGAAAGCGGCAAATCTCATGGTCGTGAACCGCTTTCGGGCGGGTTCTGGATCACGGTAAAGTACGGCGAGAACGTGGGGAGGCATATCTACCTAAAGGGCGTGCGAGGCCATGAAACGGCCTCGCAACGTGCCGCGAACGACCGGACCCTGGCACACGACCACGGTGTCAAGCCAGGCCATCCGGCTCATGAGCATGTTCAGGCACAGCGGCAAGCACCCGGAAGAGGAACGCCGGAACGGCACGCAAAGGCGAACCAAGCCAAAGAAGCCCGATCGCTTGCCCGGAAATCTCCCGAACAAATGACCGCCATGCGCCCGGTGCATACCACCAAGAAGACAGTCACGTTCAACGTCCCGACCCGGGCGTACCCGAACTCCCGCTACACGGAACGGAATTCATGGCGATCCCTTGATCGACATCAACAAGGTGCGTCCGACACGCCCCCGCCGGAAAAATCCGACGGCCCCGCCTTCGTCGCACGATAAGGAGCCTCGACCCATGCACGCCTGGGAAATCCACCCCGCAGTCGTCCACTTCCCGATTGCCTTCCTTCTCGGCGGCGTCGTGCTCGACCTGTTCGGGCGCCGTTCGGAGTACGCCGTCACGATGGCGACCTACTTACTCATCGCCGGCCTCGCCACCGGCGTGATCGCCGCCGCCGCCGGCGTCCTCGCGTACTACACCGTGCCGGGCAATCACACCAAGCTGGCCCACCAGCGCATCTACTGGCACATCGGAGTGATTGTCGCGGCGGTCGCCCTGTTCTCGGTGGTCTGTTTCGTGCGCTGGCAGCATCCGTCGGTCGTTTCACCGGCGATCCGCGGACTCGGTATCGCGGCCGTGGCGATCATGCTCGTCGGTGCCTATATCGGTGGCAAGCTCGTCTACCAGGGCGGTCTGGGCATCGATCCGGCGATCCTCAAGCCAGGATTGCGATCCATGTCCGAACCGAACAACTCGACCCCGGCGAGCCCGGACGTGTCAAAGCATCTCGGTCAGCCCGACGAGCGTTGAGAAAACGCGAACGCCGGGCCACCACGCGAGGCGGCTGCGTGTCCGATCCATCCATCGCGAGCATCGCGGACCGTGTAACCGATGAAGCCGAAACTGCTCTGATTACGATTTCTTCACTCCCCGATACTTCAACTGCGAGGCCCATCCGATGGGTATAGACCGGAGCCGAGTCGTCGTGGCTGAAGGTGTCTGCGACTGCCACACGATCCACAGCACGCGCGCCCACCACCGTGATTTCCCCGAGATTCAGGCCGAGGGCGAATCCCCCGCTCATGCCGTTGCCCAGCTCATCAACCAGTTGGGCACCGCCCTCGACACCGTCCCCGATCGCGGGCACCGCGAGGCCATCGAGCAGGCCATTGCCGACGTCAAGTCTTTCGCCGAGCAAGAGGCCAGGGATTTCGGACAACGTGAGCCTGTCGAAACCATCTCGTGACCGGCGATCCCGGTCACGTCGAGCACCATCGAGCCACGCAGCCCGTGCCCGCGAACATTAGGGAGGGTGTGACTGATGATTGATGTCGCAGGAAGCCGAGCATCGGGATGGATTTACGGAAAACCATCCGGATTCGGCTTGGGGAATGACCTATCCCGACAGGGGCGTTTCGCAGCCTGAATTATGGCAGACATCAATCATCGGTCACACCCATTCGGGACATCCCCGAATGGAGTGCGAGGGTGCCAATAAATTCGAAAGGATCATTTCTATGATACCGCACGCATATCCGGGCATGCCCGTCGACCTCCGGCCGAACGGGGGATCACTCTCCGAGGCCAAGTCGGCCGCGCTTGTGAAAGAGGAGACGTTCGAGGCCATCCGGATGGTGATCCCCAAAGGCCACGAGATGTCCCGCCACCAAGTCGATGGCGCGATCACGATCTATTGCCTCGACGGGCGGATCGCCTTCACCGCCGGGGGCAAGACCCACGACCTGAAGGCCGGCCAAATAAAGTCAATAAGACCTACACCATGGGCACATTTGGACAAGGCGGCTCGTCCACCTATGTGTTTGCCAGTTCCACG
>JAYVYS010000150.1:0-2480 GCA_043784005.1 Isosphaeraceae bacterium | reverse complement strand
CGACCGGATCGAGTCCATGCTGGCGTGGGGCACCGGGTCCTGGTATCGCCGCCAGGCGCTGGTGCGCGGCGGCTTGAAAACCGGCATGAAAGTGCTTGGCGAGGAGAAAAACGATGGCGAAAAAAAGATCGAGGGAGTGGGGGTGGGGATGGGAGGGCGGATACTTTCCGCCCTCGAAGCCGAGAAAGGCGGAGGGGGGGATCAAGTCTCAGTCAAAACGCGGGGAATTTGGGGAAAGTTGGTGGGCGAAGAGCTGGATCAGGGTGCTGGAGAGCTTTAACATCGGGGCGCGTCTGACGCGCGGTCGGTCGTACGCGCGCGGCGGTCAGGTGCTCTCGATCGAGATCGAGAAAGGAAGGGTCACCGCGAGCGTGCAGGGCTCGCGCTCCCAGCCCTATGCCATCACCATCGAGGTCAAAACGCTCTCCGAGTCCGACTGGTCAAAAGTGCTCGACGCATTGGGCCGGCAAGCGCTCTACGCGGCGAAGCTCTTGGCGGGTGAGATGCCGCAAGACATTGAAGCGCTGTTCAAGGAGGTCAAGCTCTCGCTGTTCCCCACTAAACTGGGGGACTTGAAGACCGGCTGCTCATGTCCCGATTCGTCGAACCCTTGCAAACACATCGCGGCGGTCTATTACCTCGTGGGAGAGGAGTTCGACCGCGACCCATTCCTCATCTTCGCCCTTCGCGGCTTGAGCCGTGACGCGCTCTTGTCACGGTTGGGAAAAACCGCTCGACAGGGCGAACGCAAACAGGAAACTCCTGAAACGCCTCCCCGCGCGCCCGAGCCTTTGAGCACCCAAGCCGAGACCTTCTGGGGCGAGTCCGGCAGCCCGATCGAAGATCTGTTCGGCGCGGTCGAGATCCCGAAAGAGCCGGCGGCGCTCCCGCAACGTCTCGGCGGATTCCCCTTCTGGCGAGGAGAATCCCCGTTCCTTGACACGTTGACCCCCCTATACGCCGCGGCCTCTCCACGCGGCCAGGACGTGCTCATCGGGCCGGTGAGTCAGGTCAATCAATCCGAGGCCGAATAGGCCCCCCGGTCCTTCACCATGTCCGCCGCCAATTCCGCACAAATAGCGTGATAATGATAACTCATTTCAGATCATATGCTATTTAGCTGAACGTTTGCGGTCCGCGGGCTTCATGCCCTTCTCGTGTACGGTCTAAATCGCGTCGGAAGAATCGACCCGGAAGACATCAGGGCAACCTGTCCGTCTTCGTGCCGACGCGATACTCAAGCGGCTGTCGGCTTGCATCCCCGGCTCCTCGTGTTGTTACAAAGCTGTGACAAATCTCGACGCCGATCGACCGTATCATACGTAGGCGAGGATGAGATCGCGGCTCAAATGAGGAGGATGTGCGCCATGCAAGGTCGATTGCTGCTCGCGACGCTGATGCTGTTCCCGATTTTGGGAGGGACCGCTCAGTCGCAGACATTGCCTTCGCGACCCTGGTCGTCGAACGTGGTTGTCCCGCAAGCGCGTTCCTATGCGATGGGACGCTCGACCGGGTTGCAAATCACGGGTGTGACCGTCGGCGTGGTGATCCGTGAACAAGCCGCGACCACGATGCTGGAGGTACGGCTTCGCAACCCCGGCGGAACCCGACAGGAGGCCGAGTTGCTCCTACCTGTTCCCGACGGCGCAGTGGTTCGCGGATTCTCGTTCCAAGGAGCCGGGGCGGAATCCTCCGCGAGGCTGCTTCCTCGCGAGGAAGGACGCGAAACCTATGATCGCATCGTCGCGCAATCGCGAGACCCCGCGCTGCTGGAGTTTGTCGGGTTCAACCTCGTCCGCTCCAGCGTCTTTCCCGTTGAGCCCGGGGGAACGCAAGCGGTCCGGCTCACGTATGAGCACTTGCTCAAGGCCGACGGTGATCGCGTTGATTACCTACTGCCTCGGAGTGAGTCGATCGAATACACGACGCCCTGGAAAATCGCGGTCAAGATCACTTCGACAACCGCGATCGCGGCGGTCTACTCGCCAAGCCACCCGATACGTACCGCTCGGCCAAAGGCGACCGAGGCGGAGATTGAAGCGACCGGGACCGATCCGGGATCGTTCCGACTCTCGTTTCTCCGCGAACGGCCCGACGTCTCAGCGTCTCTGTTCGCCTATCCCGACCCGAAGATCGGCGGCGGCTACTTCCTCCTATTGGCAGGTCTTCCTTCGCAGTCCTCGAAAGTGGATTCCAAAGGCCTTCGCCGCGAGGTCACACTCGTGATCGACCGCTCCGGAAGCATGCGAGGAGAGAAGCTCGTTCAGGTCCGCGAGGCCGCCCTCCAGGTGCTCGCCGGACTCGACGAGGGTGAGGCTTTCAATGTCATCCTCTACAACGAGGCCGTTGAACCGTTTTCCGAAAAGCCGGTTCGCAAGTCTCGTGCGACGATCAAGAGCGTGACCGCGTTTCTCGAAGGGATGACCGCGCGAGGCGGCACCAATATCCACGACGCGCTTCTTGAGGCCCTGCGTCAGCCA
>JAYVYS010000149.1:0-3504 GCA_043784005.1 Isosphaeraceae bacterium | reverse complement strand
GGCAAAGAAGTCCGAAGGCACCTGGACCATGACCGGCCTCCCCGCTACACCCACCATTTACGGCGCTTGGTCGGGCACCTGGTACGGAACTGAATATGCCATCCTCGCGGTCAAAAATGGCGGCTCGGTTGACATCTACGACAGCCCCGACGGGCTCGCCTGGACGGTTCGGGGCCAATCCGCGGCGGCCACCGGCATCTTCGCGTCATCAGACTTGTCCGACTCGCTATGCGTAAAGAACGGCGTCTGCTTCCAGGCCGTCAACGACCCCTGGCTTACCCAAGGAGTTCTGATCTCCGACGGTGGCAAGATCTTGATGTGGTACCCCGCGAACACGTTCCTTCGAGTGAGGCCAGTCACCCCATTCGCCCCCACCGGCGGCTTCGCCAAAGATTGCGCCATCACTGGGTCGCTCGGACGAACCCTTTACGACGCCACCACCGCCCCAACGGTAACCGGCTCCGCAACCGGGGGAACCTTCACCTTCACGGCCCCAACGTCCTCCGCGGCTGCGCTCATCAATGTCGCGGCAACTCAAGGCAACGGACACACCCTAACCCTCAACTTTCCTAGCGCGATTACCTCGACCAACGGACGTCAGTTCGCGATGCTGCTCTCGACCACGGATGCAGATTGCGACATTTTTCGCAACTGCATGGTCACGTTGTACGTTGGCGCATCCGCGTACGTTATCCATAACCCAGCGGGAACGGACTATAACGATTGCTCGCTGGAGAACTTTTCCGATCCAAACATCACTTACACCACCACCCCAAGCACGGTGCCGCAAAAAACCCTGCAACTGTATGTCTGGAATATCCAGCATGACTCGTTTTCGGGCGATGTCACGAAAGTCGTCTTCACCTACACCGGCGCAACCAACCGGTATAAAACCACCCCGATCGAGTTGCTCACGGCAGGAATCTCGGGCACCGGCATTTCAGGAATCCCAAATTACGCCGTCTCGTACGTCGATACCTTTACCGGGGCCGAGTCGGGCTCGGTCGTCCTTAACTCCGAGCGGGCCAGCGGCGCGATGGTCACCTACCTCTCCACGACGGGGACCAAATACTTCCCTTTTCCCATTTCCTACAGCCTGCACATGAACTGGTCGATCAAGGTTTCACCCACCGTCGCCCCCACCAGTTACGCGGGACTATTCTTGTACCGAAAAGACCCCGGCAGCAGCGGCTACTTCTACGTTTCTGGCTCGGCCCTTGGCGTTTCAGATTGGTCCGGCAGTGCATGGATATCCATCGGATCGGGCATCATTTCGGACACGAAAGACGAAACTGGGCTCGATCCCGAGCGGCCCGCTCCCACCGCGTACAACACGGTTCCAACTCTCAGCGGGGGCAATCCGTCCGCCATTGGGTTCACATGTGCGGCATTCGCGAACAATCGGCTTTTCATCGGCAGCACGGGACAGTACCAATTTAGTGAGTATCGGTTTCCTTTGCGTTTCTCGGTAGGCGTCCGTCTCGATGCCTCCGCTCTCACCGCCGGAGGGTTCAAGTTTGCCAACGAAAATCCCCAGGCGTTTGCCCCGCTTCTGGG
Organism: Isosphaeraceae bacterium; assembly: GCA_043784005.1. Taxonomy (GTDB): domain Bacteria; phylum Planctomycetota; class Planctomycetia; order Isosphaerales; family Isosphaeraceae; genus JAYUFP01. The sequence continues at coordinate 1,947 of JAYVYS010000149.1, read as the reverse complement.
CGATATCAACCTCGATCGCATCGCCCTCTTTACCGACAAAGGTGCGTACTCGCTCGCAGGCTTCGACGCGTTCTCGCTGATGCGCCCCGCTCGAATTTCACAGTTTGGAACCAGCAGTCCCAAATCGGTGGTCACCCGACGAGACACAATCTTCATGCTCGATGACGCCCGCCATCTACGCAGCATTCCCGAAGCTGCCGGTCTCGAATCTCGCTCGCACGATGTGAAAGATATTCTCGACGGCATCCCCGCTCCGACCATCCCGACCACCTACGGCATCACCAAAGCGTGGGGTGCGGTTTACGACGATCGCTACCACCTCTTCTATTGCAAAAATGGCGATACTTCGAACAAGTACTCCTTCGTGGTTGACCTCATCTCGGGGTCTCTCGTCCAAGACTCGTACCCAACCGGCGTTGTCTGCACGTTCACCTTCGGAGGCAAGCTCATTGCCATGAAGGCCGACGGCACCGCCGCCCAACTCGAAATCGGGACCAGCGATGTCACCATCTCGGTTACCAGCCGAGAAATCGTCACCGATGGCGACTCTTGGCTGATGGAACGGCAAAGAATCTACGCCGAATCGAACACCGGAAAAAGCCTTACGATGTCTTGGACTGGGTTCCCTCTTGGGGGCACCATCTCCAGCTCTATTCCGCTGGACCCGGTTGCTGGATCAGTTCGAATCGACGTCAGTACCCTGCTCGGCAAAGGCATGTCCGGACGCTCGATCCAAGCAGGTTTTACGGGCGCGATCCCCGGCGGAAAACGCATTTTCGAATGGGAATTCGAAACCGAAGGCCGAGTTTCGAGAGGCACGGTATGAACTCTCACTCGCTCCGCCTGGCCGCGGTCGAAGCCCAAGTTCGTCAACTGCCCCGAGAAACGGCCTCCCACTCCGGGCCCAACTTTCTCCAGGCTGCGATCACGATCATTCCCATGAATACTTCGGTGGTCGCCTGGACAACGTTTAACGCGGCTAAGTACATCCCCGAAGGTGTCAGAACCGCAATCGTTGAAACGGATTGGGCGATTTCGAGCCCAGACACGGGTGATAGAGATGCCTACATCAAGTTTCGAGCAAGCCTGGATACTCTCGAAATCATCGGTTCAAGGGGCCGAGCATCGGGCGGAAGCGACAACGTCGCCGGGGCAAACCAAGTAATGGTGCCGATGACCGCCAACCGATCCTTCGACTTCTGGATCGAGACACCCGGCTTTGACCAAGGGGCAACGATACGCCTCATCGGGTATTACGCATGAGCTTTAACGCCAATCCCACCCCAACCCAAGTCAAGCTGACGCAGGCGCTCGCCGATTCGGCCACCGCTATCGCACTCGCTTCGGCGGCGACCACCCTCACCGTCACCGGCGATATTTCTGGCTCGGCCTCGGGTACCACCAGCATCACCCCGACCCTCGCGATCGGGACAAATAAGGTCGCAAACGCCCAACTGGCCCAGGTTGCATCTGGGGTGATCAAGGGAAGAATTTCCGCGGCCACTGGCAACGTGGAGGACCTCACCGGAACTCAGGCCACCTCCCTACTCGACACCTTTACAACCTCGCTGAAGGGCTTAATTCCGTCGCCAGGTTCAGTTAGCGGCAAGGTTCTCGTCGACAGCGGAACCTGGATCACCCCCAACGCGGGAACCGTGACCTCGGCCAGCGTGGTGAACGCCAACGGCTTCACCGGTTCGGTCTCCAGCGCGAGTACGACCCCTTCCATTACCATTTCCACTTCGATTTCTGGGTTGCTCAAAGGCAACGGCACCGCCCTCGTGGCGGCGGTTGCGGGCACGGATTACGCCATGGCCCCGGTGGTCGGTTCGACCATTTTGGACTTTGGTACTGGCAAAGACACGCTCTCTGCGACGGTGGCAATGACCGGAGTCACGACCGCTTCGACCATCGTTGGTTCGGTCTGTTGGGACCCATCGTTCACCA
>JAYVYS010000148.1:0-7059 GCA_043784005.1 Isosphaeraceae bacterium | reverse complement strand
GTGAAAGGGTGCGCCGAGAGTCGTTTCATTCTTCTTCAGGATCCTTTATCAAGGCCCGATGGTCAATCACCAAAGAGAATCAGGAAGTGAGCATGCTTCTTCCGCGTTCTCCGCTCGGTCATCGGCCATCGGTTCCGAGATTTTTTTGGTCGCGCAGTGGACCCTTCACACCGGGTTGACGCTTATTCCGGCTTGGCGACACCGATCACACCCGCCGCGACACGGCCTCCGGCGTTTCCAGTGGGTTGAGTCTTGAGGTCGTCGGCCTTCTCGTGAACGATCACGCTGTGGCCGATGATCGAGCTTGAGCCCATGAAGCTCATGTGCGGCTCCATAAAATCAATTTTCGCGACGCCTCTGGCGCTCGCCGTGATGTTTCCCAGGTCGCCCGCGTGGCGCTTCTCGGCCGTCGGGGCACCATGTTCAGATTTGGCAGGGTTGAAGTGACCGCCGGCGCTCATGGCGTCGGGGGACGACACATCGCCAAACTCGTGAATATGGAACCCGTGTTCGCCGGGGGTCAGGCCGCTGACTTCACCCTCGACCTTGATCCCTCCCTCAACCTTCGTGAACGTGATTTTGCCGCTCGCCTCGCCGCCGCTCTTGGTGGCATGCAAGACGACCACGGCCTTGGTTGGTCCCCCCGCCGTCATCATCTTCATGGCGGGCTTGCTGGCTTCTTCGCCCTTTTTCTGATTCTGAGCCTGAAGGTTTGTGGTCGCGAGCGCGAAAATCGCGGTTGCGGAAATGATGATGCGTCGCATGCGTTCGTCTCTCCGGATTGGTTCTGGGGTTAAGAGTCGATTCGGGGCGGCCCATTGCAGCGGGCACAAAAGAGGCTTCGTAAGTCGCGGCGGCTCCGTCGTGCAAGTTAGCCGCACTCAAGGCCCGTCACAAGGGGCTTCTCACCAGGGTCGGCTATGCCGAATGCAAAGCCGGGGCCGGAAATCGTGACCCAACGCATCGGCCCGTTGATTTGAGAGGTTCCACCCGGTTACAACCTCGCAACGGGGTTTGTCTCGCTACACCATGCCACGCTTTCGAAAAAGAGGTTTTTACCATGATCCGCCTGGTTTCGCCCGCGCTTGCGCTAGCAATTTCATTGATGTTACTCCCCTCCGCCAATGCGCAAAACCCTGCCGCGAAGCAGGCATCGGGATTGTCTCCCACGAAGTTGCAGGAACGCCTTAAGGCGGTGCCCCAGGGTGATGATGCGGAGAAGCTCGCCGAAGAAATCCGCCGAGGATTCGGTGGGGGGGAGAATTTGAAGAATGGGCCGGGACCGAAGATCGAAGGGCGCATGGCCGCTTGGGCCATCGAAGCGCTGGGGGTTTTGGCCGCTCCCTCAGTCGTCTCGGAAGACGGCAAATCCCGGTTCCCCATGACCCGCATTGGTAACACCGACATCTTCGCGGCAACTGTCGAGCTGCCCGACGGCTTCGCCATGCGCTGGTCATTCGAGGTCGATGGGAAAAAGCTTCCCCACCCCTCCGTCGGCACTCGACCCAACCCCGGAGCGGCACAGCTTGAGGTCTATTCCGAACACCCCGATAGCATCGAGCGCTCGGATGCCCCCAAGGGAAAGCTCATGCCGATGGCGAAGTTCCGCAGCAAGGTTTTTGAAGGGACCTCGCGCGACTGGTGGGTCTACGTCCCCTCGCAATATTCGCCCGACAAGCCCGCCGCCGTGATGGTCTTTCAGGATGGAGGCGGCTACAAGGATTTCGTTTCGACGGTTTTTGACAACCTGATCGCCAAGAAAGACATGCCGGTGACCGTGGGAGTGTTTGTGAATCCTGGAGTTTTCGACGGTGGTCGGTCAAACCGGAGCTTTGAATACGACACGCTTTCCGGCCAGTATTCGAAGTTCATCCTCGAAGAAATTCTGCCCGAGACCGAGAAGGCGGCGAATGTGAAGCTACGTCGCGACCCGGCTGGTCGAGCGATCGCGGGAATTAGCAGCGGCGGCATCTGTGCGTGGACCGTGGCCTGGGAGCATCCCGACGAGTTCTCGAAAGTGCTCTCATGGGTCGGTTCGTTCACCAACATCGCCAGCGGCAAGAGCGGGCGCGAAGGGGGCCACAACTACGAGGCGATGGTTCGCAAGACCCCCAAGAAGCCGATCCGCGTGTTCCTGCAAGACGGGGCAAGCGACCTGGACAACAACAACGGCAACTGGCCGCTCGCGAATCAGACGCTGGCGAAATCATTAAAATTCGCCAAGTATGATTACAACTTCGTCTATGGAAACGGCTTCCACAGTAACAAGCACGGCCGAGCGATCATGCCCGATTCGCTGCGATGGCTCTGGCGCGGGTGGGAAGAAGAGGCGAGCAAATAAGGGGTGGATTTTGTGGGGTGCGTCGTCAAGGCCCAGATCGGCTACCCGAAACGTTGATCACCTTGACGACTCTCTGGCGGCCTTCTCCGCGGGCCCGACATAAGGATAATCGTCGAATGGTTCGCGACCTTTTTCGGCATCGTTGACGAGCGGGTCGTTGGTCTCGCTTTGCCAGCGGTCGAGCCGGCCGCGCAGCTCGGCTTTGATTTTCGCGAAGCCGGGGTCGTCGGCGACGTTTTTCATCTGATGCGGGTCGACGACAAGGTCGTAAAGCTCCTCGGCAGCCCGCTTCGCGAACGCTTTGTGAAAAAACGGGGCGATCGCGGGTTCGTCGCGTCGGGAGAGGAGGAAATCTTTGGTCGGCGAGCCGTCCACATCTCCAAACGGACCGACCGAATGGACGAGCACAGGATCTCCCGCAGGCCAGCGGTCGGGGCGGAGGTTGCGGATGTAAAGATGTTTGTAAGTTCGCACCGCACGCGAAGGATAGCTCATATTCTCGGTGCGAACGTTCGCATGGCGCTCACGTTCGAGGAACACCGCGTCGCGATCAACAATCAAGCTCGGGTCGAGACTCCCCGCGAGCAGCGGCAAGAGGCTCTTACCCGTCATCGCGGCAACCGGCTTCAACCCGACGGCATCAAGAAACGTCGGCGCGAGGTCGGTATGGCTCACGAAGGCGTTGAACGTCAGGCTTTTTGTCAGCTTCGCAGGCCAGCGGATGGCCAGGGGCATGTGGGTGCCGGAATCATAAAGGTTGGCTTTACATCGAGGGAACGGCATCCCATTATCGCTCGTCACCACGACGATTGTATTTTCGGCCAGCCCCGCCGCGTCGAGCGCCTTGAGGATGTTGTCCACCGCGCGGTCAAATCGCTCGACTTCATAATAATAATCGAGAATATCAGAACGAATGATCGGCGAATCGGGGAAAAATGGCGGGACGACGACGCCTCCAGGCTTCATTCCCGACTTGATGCCACTCCCCGCCTCATAAGGCCGATGCGGATCCTGGCTGCCGAACCAGTACGCGAACGGCTTCCCTTTCGGAACAGCTTTCAAGAACGTGTCGAAGTCTTTGACAACGGGTCCGGCGGGGTTTCGCTTCCTGCCGGAGCCTTCAAGCGTGCCTGGCCCCCAGCCCTTGCCCATCAGGCCGATGGCGTATCCATCGGCTTCGAGGAGGTCGGGATAGCACGCGAATTTCTTGGGTAAGAGGCTCCAGAGGTTGCCGCCGTTCTCAAGCCGGTGGACCGCCTGACCGGTCAAGAAAGCGCCACGTGAGGGCGTACACGAGGGCGAGCCGCAAAAGGCGTTGGTGAACAGCACCCCTTCGCGAGCCACTCGGTCGAATGCGGGAGTCTTGACCTGCGTATCCCCATATGCCCCCGCGTGAGGCCAAGACCAGTCATCCGCGATCGCCACGACAATATTCGGCTTCGCCGCGGGCTGGGCGATTGATGTTCTTGGGAAAGAGAAAGACAACACCGCCAGAGTCACGATCATCCGAAGCGAAATCATCGGGAAAGACTCCGAGGCGCTCGTGAGACATCGCGGATCATCCGTGCGTGAACATGGTCCGTCCAGGCGACGTTATGAAATGGCGATTCCGCTCGGCAAGAGCGCGCGAGAAAAAGGAGACGGCTCAGCGACCGAACGATCAGAAGCCATTGAATTCAACAAGCGTTCGAGGGAATTGAGATTCACAGGTTTGACGAAATGATGGTCGAACTCGGCGTTTTCGGCGGCTTCGCGATTGGTGTCGCGACTGTAGCCGGTTACGGCGATCAAGAAGGTACCGATGTGCTGCGGACGACCGCGCAGGGCACGCGCCACGGCGTAGCCATCCATGCCGGGGAGGCCGATGTCGAGCAGCACGACCTCGGGACAAAACTCATTGGCGACCGAAACCGCGGAGCGGCCATCGTGGCATACCCGAACGGTGTGCCCCCAATGGCCGAGGATCACCGCGAGGCTCTCGGCCGCCATCAGGTTGTCGTCCACCACGAGGACCCGAAGCGCATTTCCGGCCGCCTCGGCGGTCTCCGGTAATGGCTCGGGTTCGGTTTCCGGCTCGACGGGGGATTCGGTCAGGGGGAGTCGGACGACGAACGTGCTGCCTTGATCGGGTCCGGGACTTGTTGCTTCGATGGTTCCGCCGTGGAGTTGAACGAGGCTGCGAACCAAGGTCAGGCCAATGCCGAGGCCCCCTTCGGAGCGATCGAGAGTCGTATCGGCCTGGGTGAAGGGGTCGAACACGTGCGGGAGCAGCTCGGAGGCGATCCCCACGCCGTTGTCCGAGATGCTCAGAATCACCTCGAATGTGGATTCGTCGATCACGGCGGAGACCCCGATCAAGCCGCCGGGGTCGGTGTATTTGGCGGCGTTGGTCACAAGGTTCACGAGCGCCTGTTCGAGCCGCAGCGGATCGGCGAAAAGCAGCACATGGGTGTCGGGCAACGAGACGCTCACTTCGTGGTGGCGACGACGGAGCAGCGGGCGGGTGGTCGCCAAGGCGCGGGTCACGGCCTCGTTGAGGTTTACCGTTTCGAGACGAAGCTGAATCTTTCCTCGGGTGATCCGCGAGACGTCCAGCAGGTCGTCGACAAGCTGGGAAAGGCTGCGCACTTGTCGGCCGATCAGGTCGCGCATCCTTGCGCGCAGGATCGGTTCACCATCGCGCAGTTCCAGCACTTTTACAGCATTGGCGATCGGTGCGAGCGGGTTGCGCAGCTCGTGAGCCAGCATGGCGAGAAACTCATCCTTGCGGCGGTCGGCCTCGGTCAAGCGTTCGGCAAGCTCCCGGGTGCGTTCCTCAGCCTGTTTGCGCTCGGTGATGTCGCGTCCTTCGGGAACGAGGAGCACGACTTCGCCGGATTCATCCTTCACGGGTGAGATCGAGAAGTCAACAATAGTGACCCGTCCATCGGCCCCGGTATGCTCGGCCTCGTAGCGTACGAATCGGCCTCGCTTCGCCTCGGCGATCGCGGCGTTGACCGTGACCTGCGCTTCCTCGGTGCGAGAGAACCAGGGAGTCTTGGCCAGCGGCAGGCCGACAACCTCGTGGCGCTCGACGCCGGCGAACTCCAGGGCCGTGCGATTCGCCTCGATGAGCGTGCCGTCGGGATCGAGAAGCCCGACGAACTGGAAGCTGCCGTCGAGCATTGCTCGAAACTTTCGTTCCGATTCGCGAAGCTTGACCTCCGCCTCTTTCCGCCCGGTCACGTCGCGCTGGATGGAGACGAAGTGGGTGAACTCACCGTGTTCGTCGGGGACAGGCCGGATGCTCAGCTCGACCCAGTATTCGGCCCCGTCTTTCCGGTAGTTCACGACCTCGGCATGGACTGGTTCGCGGGCGGCAAGATGGGCACGGATGGTGTCGAGCGTCGCCCGGTCGGTCTTGGGTCCATGAAGCAGGCGCGGGGTTTTCCCGACGATTTCTTCGCGAGTATATCCGGTCGTTCGAGAAAAGGCCGCGTTGACATAAACAATCTTTGGCCCGATGTCGTCGATCGGCCCGGCCTCGCAGATCACGACGCTGTCGTTGGCGGCCTCGACGGCCGAGGTCAAGAGCCTCAACTCGCGGATCGACTGTGAATGTCGGAGACATTCGCTGCGCAGCTCGATCTCGGTCATGACCATCGCGGCGAGGTCGACGAGTGTGTCGAGGTCATTAGCGCACCAGTTCCGCGGCACCCGATCAACGACACAAAGCGAGCCCAGCGCGTATCCTTGTCGGGTCACAAGCGGCACGCCGAGATAGGCGACGATTCCCATCACGCGGACTGCGGAGTCGTCGCGAAGAAGCGGATCAATGCGCGCGTCGTTGATGACGAACGGCTGTCCCGTATTCGTGACGCGACGGCAAAGCGCCTCGGATCGCGGGGTCTCTCGCTGCGAGGTCCAAGGCTCGGGAACGCCCACCAGGCTCTTGAAAAATTGCCGGTTCTCATCGACCAGCGTGACCGCCGCGATCGGAGCCCGCAAGAGCCGGGCGGCGAGTTGGGCGACGCGGTCGAACTCGGGCTCGCTCGGAGTATCGAGAAGCCCGGTTTGATGTAAGATCGAGAGGCGGGCGTCCCCCTGCCCCACCTCCGGGTCGGTTGCGGTCGCGGTCCGGTCGCTCATCACGAAGGTCCTTCTTCCTGCGACCTCGTCGTCGTCGTGGAAATCCGTTCAAGTGCCGAGCAAAGGATGGCCAATTGAGCAATGGCTAATGATCGACCGAGGACTTTTCATGTTCTCGGCCATCGACCCTAGGCCCGACGGCCATGCGGTCGTTGCGCCGCTCCACCTTCATACCCATGAATACCCTCGGATCGCAAGACGTTTCTTTGACGCATGCACCCGTGCACTTTCCCTTGAGTCGTTTGAGAACGTGAAGGGTCATGAATCGTTCTGCACAAGTCTTTCTACCTCGCCTCGTGACGTGGCGGGCAGAACCGCCCTGCGTAAAAATATTTTTGTATGAACGCAAAGTGACCTAACTCACTTAGCTTCCAAACACTCCAGCGTTTCAACCTCCGGACAAATGCGCCCTACTTCTCAAGATTTCACAGGCCCCCTCTTGCGTCAACTCTGGGCAGCGGCCAAAGTGAGGCCTCTCCAACTCGAATGTTTAGATCACTCGCCACGCCCAGAACGGTTGACTCGCTCATCTCTTTCGCTTCAAACTTTGTCACAGATGCTGAAGTTCGGGTTAAAATTTATGAATACCG
>JAYVYS010000147.1:0-2069 GCA_043784005.1 Isosphaeraceae bacterium | reverse complement strand
AGCAAAGTCGATGCCAGTGCGGCGTGAGTGCGAGAGAGACCATTAATTTTCGCCCTTCGCGGCTCGGCGTCGCCGCACGTTTTCCTTGATTCCTTGTGTACTTACGTGCGAAAATTCCTTTATTCACTCCGGCCGCGTTGAAGGTCGATTTTTGAAACGGATGCCCTGAGGCCATGCAGAGGTTGACCTGGATTCGTGCAACTATGCCCGAAGAGTATGCAGGAGCCGTGCATAGTGCAATCCGAGGACCTTCGGGCCGAAACCGCGAGAGGAAGAAGTTGATGTCGGAGGGGCCTCCAGATGTCTCGGCGGATCTCGTCACCTTAAATTCCGCGCTCGGGACTTGGGTCGCTCAAGGGAAGGAGCGGCCCCTCATTCGATGGCTCCAGCAAAACCTCGACGGCGACGGGGTTCCTCGGCGCCTTCCGTTGAACGAGTGGGTCGAGGGCCTAAGCGCGATCAACGAGGCGAGAGCCGAACGCCCCGAGGGGTGGCCCGACCAGGTCGACGCCCTGGCCGAGGGGTGGTTTCGCGCGGCCTTGCGATTTTCCCGGCCCAACGGTTCATCCGTCTTCGGAGTAGCGGCCGCTTCTGAGGGTTGTCGGGGGCTTTTCCGGCATTGGGCTGACCGGCTGGCCGAACCAGGATTCTCCACGGTGTTGGACTGGTGGTTCCCGAGAAAGAGCCCGGGCCGACATGCCCCTCCGCCCCTTCCGGCCGACTCCCGACCCGACCGCTCGCTCTCGATTTTGCGGGCCAACTGGGCACGCGACGGCGACCTGATCGCCGTAGATCACCGCACGCCCGGGATGACGTCGCGTTTCGAACTCTTCGGTTTGGGACGGTCCTGGCTCGGCCCGACGTGGGCGACCGGAAGCGAGCACGCCGCCACGCGTTCAAGGCCCGCGCTCTGGGTCAGCCAGAGTTCGGCCGACATGGCGGAGTGGTCGTTCCGGGCCGGAAAGGCGCGGGTCGTACGCACGGCCTTGTTGTTTCGCGGCCGTCGCCTGGCGCTTCTGGGTGAGCAATGGGACGGTCCCGACGATCCCGGCCAGATGAGGATCGCGTTGGCTGAGGGGGTGACTGCCAACTCAATCCCGGAAAGCCGAGGGTTGGCACTGACTTCAGACCTTCATCGAGCCTCGGCGCGGATTTATCCGATCGGCTTGCCTCATCTCCCTTATCCCACCGAGCGCGGAAGCTTCGGAGTCGAGGGGAGCGAGATTGTCTTGAATCAGAAGGCGGCCGGAGCAGGCAAACGCGTCTGGCGGTCCTTGATTGTGTCATGGGAGCCGAAACGGAATAAACAGGCGGTCACATGGCGGACCTTGACGGTCTCGGAGAACTCGCGCCCATGTTCGCCCGATTCGGTCTTCGCAAGTCGCGTGACTTGGGGGCGTAACGACACGCTCGTGATCTATCGAAGCCTCGGCCCGCCGGCCCTTCGCGCGTTTCTCGGACATCACTGCAAAGCCCGATTTCTCGCGGGTCTTTTCACGAGCGATGGAGAAATCGAGCCACTCTTGAAGGTGGAGGAGTGAGGCTCGTTTTAAGACTTGTGGGATGGAGTCGAGGCGATCGCGACCATCGAGAAAACGATATAAACGAGCGCGACCAAGACGGTCAGATAGCCGCTATGCTGGTGCCTCTTGATCCATTCCGCTTGACCGCTCAGAATGAGCTGACCCATCACAAGCTGAGAAAGGATCAGCAGGGCGGACAAAGTTCCGAAAATCAGCAGGAAGACTTTCATCGCGCGATTCACTCGATGGTTTCGGAGCCGGCCTGGCCGGATTCGATTCTGTTCTTTATCACTTAAAAAAATTATAGTCGATTGACGACTCTTCGTCACGGCTCCTTTGGCATGGCCTTTGTCGCGCATCAAGGACGCATTACACTCGTCGTATGGAATGGGAACAGCTTGAGAGAAACCTGGAAGACGTGAGATTACGGATCGCCAATGCGGCCAGACGATCGAGCCGTGGGCCTGAGTCGGTTCGACTGGTCGGCGTCACGAAGCGTAACCCCACCGAATGGGTTCGCCCGCTGGCTGGGTTCGGGATGCTGGA
>JAYVYS010000146.1:0-14299 GCA_043784005.1 Isosphaeraceae bacterium | reverse complement strand
CTACTTTGTGATGGAACTGGTCAAGGGTATCCCGATCACCGACTACTGCGACAAGGCCCGCCTGTCGATCCCCGATCGGCTGGATCTCTTTGTTCTGGTCTGTCGCGCCGTGCAGCACGCCCATCAAAAGGGGATCATCCACCGGGATATCAAGCCGTCGAACGTCTTGATCACGCTTCATGACGGAGTCCCGGTCCCCAAGGTGATCGACTTCGGCATCGCCAAGGCCACTGGCTCAAGCCTTACGGAGAAAACCCTGTTCACGGGCTTCGCGCAGCTCGTCGGCACTCCGCTCTACATGAGCCCGGAACAGGCGGGGATGTCGGGGATCGACGTTGACACGCGGAGCGACATCTACAGCCTGGGCGTCTTGCTCTATGAACTTCTCACCGGCTCGACCCCATTCGACGGAGAGACGTTCCGCAAAGCCGCGATCGGTGAACTCCAGCGGATCATTCGCGAGGACGAGCCCCCGAAGCCGAGCACCCGACTGAGCGAACTCGGCGTGACGCTCACGACTGTCTCATCGAACCGTCACTCCGACTCGCGGAAGCTGAGCCATGCCGTCCGAGGTGAGCTGGACTGGATCGTGATGAAGGCGCTGGAGAAGGATCGGACGCGGCGTTACGAGACGGCCAACGACTTCGCGGCCGACTTGATGCGGCACCTGACCGACCGTCCGGTAGAGGCATGCCCGCCATCGGCTATATATCGGCTCTCGAAATACGCGAGACGGAATCGGGTGGCCCTGACAACCACTGCCCTCGTGGCGACGGCCCTCGTCGCGGGAACGGTCGTCAGCGTCTGGCAGGCAACGCGGGCGGCGCAGGCGGCGGGCGAGGCCCGGCGGCAGGCGAACGAGTCGCGCCAGGTCGTTGACTACCTCGTCACGGACGTTTTCGCCGCCGCCGCGCCGGGTAAAGGACGTGGCCGGTCAGTGACCGTCGGCGAGTTGTTGGACCAGGCCGACGCCACCATCAGCAACCGATTTCGGAGGCAGCCGCTGGTTGAGGCGAGCGTCCGCATGGCCCTGGCCCAGTCATGCCGTCTTCAAATCGACCTCGAACGGGCCGAGCGTCACGCCCTTCGCGCCACGGAACTCCGCACCCGGCTTCTCGGCCCCGAGCATCCCGAGACTCTCCAGGCGCTTCAAGAACAAGCCATGATCCTGAATAGCGGTGGGTGGTTGTCGCCATCAAAGTGGGAGAAATGCGTCACGATCGCCCGGCGCGTGTTCGCCGCACGCCGCCGTGTCCTCGGTCCGAATCATCCGGAGGTCGTGGAAATTCAGACCCTCCTGGCATACACCCTACACCGGCTCGGTCGATCCGACGAGGCGCAAAGCGAGGCGACGCAGGCCGAAGCGCTGGCCCTTCGCGTCCTGGGTCCCGATCATGCGGCGACCCTGGGAGTCTGGGATGTCCTTGGCCAGATCGCCGCCAGCCGGGGTGAGCGCGAGCGAGGAGAGGTTCTGCTCCGCCGGGTGGTCGCAGGTCGAGAACACCTCCTCGGTGCCCTCGATCCCAACACGATCAATACCCTAGGCAGTCTCGCCGATATCGTCAGTGATCAGGGCCGGCTCGATGAAGCTCGGCCGCTTTATCTGGAATCGGTCGACCGCCTCAAGCGTTACTACGGGATCACCCACATCCAGGTTAGCTCACGACTGAGCGGCCTGTTCTCCGTACTCCGCCGGCAGCGCGACTCGGTCGCGCTCCGCGACTTCTGCGAGAGCTGGCTCCGCGAGATCCTCGCGACGCCACCCGACCCTGAAACGTTTGAGCGCAAACGGCGTAGCATCCGCGTCTGCTCGTTAGCCTTCCAACTCGCGGCGCTCCCCGACCCGACGCCGTTCGACGCTGAGCTGGCCGCCCGTGTCATCGAAGAGACCCGCGGCACCTCCGCGCCTGGCCTACTCTACTACCGACTCGGCCGGTTCGACGAAGCGGAGGAGGCGGTCCGGTATGTCATGCAACGTACCAAGGGCGGCGACGGTTGGGAGTGGATGACCCTTGCCCTTCTCCACGCCCGCCGCGGCGAGCGCCGGCCGGCGCACGAATTGTGCGACCGCGCGGTGGAATGGCAGGCCAAGCAAGCAGTCCCCTTTTGTCCGGATGCGTTCGAGGCGATCCGCGCCGAGGTGGAGGCCCTGATGGGCTTGCAAGATTCGTCTACTGACGAAGTGAATTCACGGAACGCCGACCCTGGACCGGGGTGAGCCCCGCAGGCTTTTCCTTACCGTCCCGCGTGATCGATTGAGTATGACGCGGAGATGGTCCTTGCCGTGAAGTCTGATCCCGACCGCCATGCGACGGGCACGCTCCCGGAACGTCCAGGGTGCGCATTGAATTTCCAAACTCTTCATTCGCCCGTTCAAACCTCCAGGAGACGACCGATGCCGTACCCGTTTTCCCTCATGACCCGATCGACATCCGAGCGTTCCTTGACGCCAAATAACCGCACGAAGAGCCGGAGGACTGTTCTTTGCCAGCCCTCCGCGGAACGCCTTGAGACCCGCGAGCTGCTGAGCACCTTCGACTGGTCAGACCTCGAAACCAAGCAACGGCGTCGCATCAACAACCCCCAGGTGTTGGTCGAGGAGGCGAGCCCCCCCGTCATTGCCCTCAGCTCTGTGTCCTCGTCCGCTCCCGTCATCTATCCCACGACGTCGAGTACCACCCCCTGGGTCAACGTCACCGACACCAGCACGGCGGGCCTGTATGACGGAGGGAACGTCATCGTGATCGACAAGCAGGGCCGTGCAATCAGCATCGGGGGCGAGGCGGACGCCACGGCGGGGACCCCATACCCCGGAAGCAGCTTCAAAGTCGTCCGCTACGGCGCGGATGCCACCCTGGACGCGTCCTACAACGGCACTGGGGTCAAGGTCGTCGCCAATACGGGCTCGGATTTCACCGGCACGATCCAGCCGGCGGACCAGAAGATTGTCGCCGCAGGCCGCAATAATCAAGGCTACCTGACGCTTGCCAGGCTCAATCCCGACGGGTCCAACGATTCCAGTTTCGGGAATCAAGGGGTGGTCACGGTCACGACGATCGGGGTGCCCAACACCACTCCCGGAGCACCCGGCGCCGCGAATGCTCGCGGGATCGCGATTGACGGACAGTCGCGCATCCTGGTGGCCGGCGACCCTGCACAGTGGAGCCCGTCGGCCGGCGTATTCTCCCGCGATTTCATGGTCGCCCGCTTCACCAGCAATGGGGCCCTGGACAAGACGTTCAACCGCAAAGGCTACGCGACCCTGGATTTCCAGGGACATCACGACTATGCCTCGTCCGTCGTCGCCCAGCCCGACGGCAAGATCGTCGCGGGGGGGTTCTCGTATACGTCCGGCAGCGGGGCGACCTTCGGCCATTACTCGTCGGTACTGGCTCGGTACAACGCCAACGGCACCCTTGATTCCAGCTTCGGCTCGGGAGGCGTCGTCATCGCCAACCTCCCCGGCTCGGCCGACGACAGTATCAATAACCTGGCACTGGATGGCTCCGGGAAGATCGTCGCCGCCGCCTCGTTTGCCACTACCCCTGGCGGGTCGCACCAGCCGATGGTGGTGCGCTACAATTCGAATGGCACCCTCGACACGACGTTCAACGGCACCGGCTCCGCCGTCATCCCCACGCCTTCGATGCCTGTAAGTTACGGCGGAGTCAGTATCGCCCTCTACAAGGCGGCGGACGGTTCCCAGAAGATCGTCGAGGGTCTCGGGGCAGGCTCCTCGAACGCCTCGGCCGATTTCGGCCTGGCCCAGCTCAACGCCGACGGCACCCTGGACACGTCGTTCGGCGGCACAGGAGTGGTGTTTCAGGACCTGAACGCAGGCCAGGGGGACCAGCTTCGCAGCATCGCCATCGCCCAGCTCGTCGACGGTCCCCGGATCTACGCGACCGGAAACGCCCAGCGTGCGAGCGTGGACACCATCACCGCCCGCTTCCGTGTCGACGGCTCGCTCGACTCCGTGTGAAAACAGGTTGTATTGCTGTCAGAAGCAGGGTGCGTCATCCAGACGCACCCTGCTTATTCGCTTTGCGGGGTGTTCGGCTTCACTCCTCGCCAAGTGAATGGAACCCCCGATGACTCGGAAATGCATTCGCAAATCGTAATGCGCGGAACGGACCCGATGAGGCTCTGGGTAAGCGGACGCTGGACTGCATCCGACTCTCAGAACTGCCGGAAGTATCGAGAGTCGTCTTCCATCTTCGCGCGAGGCACCCAGTACGTCGTGGCGGCGCGATCGAGCTTCCGATTCATCGGGTCATGTCCGCCCCATCGCATCAGCAATCCCACAGGCGTGATCACGCCGTAGTAAATCGCCAGCAAGAGCGCGTGCGACACCACCCAGCCGATGGGATAGGCCAGCAACATCCATCCCACAAAGAGACCCCGGAACCCCTCGGGCCGGAGGCGTCCGAGGATCGCCGAAAGGGCCGCGCCGCCGCATAAAACCGCCGCCAACGGCCAGGACTTCGACATGAGACCGACCACGACGAGAAATGCGGGAAGCCAGTATCCGCCGAATTGACGGAGTTCCGAACGTGTCGGGTTTCGGTTGAGTTCGAGTAAAGCCATGAGCGTTTCTTTAACCTTTTCTACCGATGATCATCCAAGATCTCGCAGGCGCAAGGGAAACGAGGGCCGTCAGGTTGGCGCGGAGGCGATCGATGGCGGAAGGCTTGAGCGCGGGCTCGAAGAGTTTTCCCTTTTCCGGAAGACGTCCACCCGGCGGATGGCGGGCGACCAGCGAAATGCCCTCGCCCGCGAACCAGGCCGGGATCTCGCCTCGGGGACACTCGAGAACGAGATGGCCTCCCGGGCGCAGTAATCCGGCGAGTTTCATGTCAAAAATATAGGAATTTGTAGATAAACGAGATCGCAGGTCGCGAAGGATCACGTCGAAGGATGCGGCACGCAGGCCGGAGAGGTCGTGTCCGATCGTGAGGTAGCGAACGCGATCGAGTCCGAATCGCTGGCGGGACGCCTCGGCACCCGGAAGGTTTTCGGGTCGCGAGGGATCGATGCCAACCACCTGACGACACGAGACACCCAGGTAATTGGCCCGCAGGCCGCCGTCATCGCAACCGACGACGAGTACGCATGTATTATACATTATGGATGCGTCGAGCGCGTTTTCGCGAGGGTCGCGCCGCGCGCGGTCGATCATCGAGCGAAGGGATTCCTGTTCACGATCGGAAGACGGAAAGACGATTCTGGCGGTTCCGTCATCCGACTCGATCGAGGCCGGCTGATCGGCCTTGGTCAACAAGAAATGCCCCATGCAGAGGGCGTCGATCCCTGATTTCATGAACGTTTCGTACGCATCCTCGGGTGTGCGGACGATCGGTTCCCAGCCCAGGTTAAAGCTGGTATTCACGACAATCGGACAGCCGGTCGTGGCGTCAAACGCCTCGATCAGGCGACGGTAAAGCGCGTGCCGTTCGGGGTCGACCGTCTGCACGCGCGCCGAGCCGTCGACATGCGTCACGGCGGGGATTGTCGAACGTGCGATCTTGAGTTTGTCGATGCCGGTCGTGTTTCGGTCCTGGTCAGATAGTTCCAATCGCTGACGGGTCGCGACCGGAGCGACGACCAGCATATAAGGAAGGTCGGCTCCGGGCGGGACGTCGAAATACTCCGGGGCACGTTCGCGAAGGACCGCCGGTGCGAACGGTCGAAAGCCTTCGCGAAACTTGACTTTCACATTCATGGTGGTTTGGATCTGAGAGTCGCGCGGGTCGCCGAGCAAACTCCGCGACCCGAGTGCGCGCGGGCCGAACTCCATTCGACCCTGAAACCAGCCCACCACGTTGCCGATGGCAAGCTCTTGGGCCACACGGTTGCAAAGTGCGTCGTCATCGTCGATGTGCGTGTAGGTCGCGCCCGCGTTATCGAGTGTCTTCTCGATGGCGTCGTCGGAGAATTCTGGGCCGAGCCACGCGCCCGCCATGCTGTCTGCGGGATCGGGAACACGGGGGTTTCCCAGGAGTTGATGCCAGAGGAAAAGCGCCACGCCGAGCGCGCCTCCGGCATCTCCCGCCGCGGGCTGAATCCAGAGATTCTCGAACGGACCTTCACGGAGGATTCGCCCATTGGCCACGCAATTCAGGGCGACTCCGCCCGCCAGGCAGAGGTTCTTCAACCCCGTTTCGGCGTACACGTGTCGCGCCATTCGCAGCATCACCTCCTCGGTGACTTTCTGAATCGACGCGGCAAGGTCCATGTCGCGCGCAGTGAGCGGTGAATCGGGCACGCGCGGCGGGCCGCCGAAAAGCGTGCCGAACTTCTGCGAGGTCATCGTGCTTCCGACGCAATAGTCGAAGTACGAGAGATCCAGTCGCAACGACCCGTCGGGTTTCAGATCCACGAGTTTTTCGAGGATCATGTCCACATACTTGGGCTCACCGTACGGGGCCAGGCCCATCAGTTTGTATTCACCCGAGTTGACCGCGAAGCCCGTGTGATATGTGAAGGCGGAATAGAGCAAACCCAGTGAATGCGGAAAGCGTTGCTCATGCGAGACGATGAGACGGTTGCCGCGGCCGATTCCATAACTGGCGGTCGCCCACTCACCGACGCCGTCCACCGTCAGCACGGCGGCCTCTTCAAACGGAGAGGGGTAGAACGCGCTCGCGGCGTGAGACTCGTGATGCTCGGTGAATACGTACCGGCGCTTGTAACCATGTCCCAGGCCTCGGTTGATCTCGCGAGGGAGGTACAGCTTCTGGTTCAGCCAGACGGGGAGCGCCCTCAGGAACGAGCCGAATCCGGCGGGTGCGAACGAGAGATAGGTTTCGAGAAGTCGCTCGAACTTCAACAACGGCTTATCATAAAAGCCCACGTAATCGAGGTCGGCCGCGCTGAGGCCCGCGTGTTCAAGACAATAGGCGATCGCATGTGTCGGAAAGTCGGCGTCGTTCTTCTTGCGTGTGAACCGTTCCTCCTGCGCCGCGGCGACGACCTTGCCGTCTACCACGAGAGCGGCGGCCGAATCGTGGTAAAACGCGGAGATTCCAAGAATGGCGGTCATGGATTCCTTGTCATTCCCGGATCGGCTCGCAGCGCGGCTGCGGGGCCGTCGGTCGTCTCGATGACGTTCGGCGCGTTTTGACCGCCGCCATGTCGAGCCCCTCCTCGGAGTGCCCCGTGGTCACGCCGAGGATCAGCATCAAGACGAGCCGGCGTTGCGCGAACCTCATCGTTCGGCACCTGTCGAGATTTCGCGGACCCGGACCTCGCGAAAGGCGATCATGCCGCCGTGATTCTGAAGACAGACGTAGCCTTTTCTCGGCTTGTCCTTGATCGCGGCGACGGTGCTTTGATCCACGTCCACCACTTTCTTGTCGTTGAGCATGACACTTACTTTCGGACCCACGCAGGAGACCTCGATGGTGTTCCACTCACCCGCGGGCTTCAGGGCGTTTTCGCTCGGGGCGACGTAACGGTAGAGCGACCCGCTGCTGTGAAGATCCGGGGCCTTGCCCGCATCGTCGATGAGCTGAATCTCGTAGCAATAATACGAGGGGCGCGTATCTCGCGACTTCGCCGGGTCGAACGCGGTCGTTCTCACGCCGAGACCACTGTTGCACTTTGGGGCCATCTTGAATTCCACGTGGTACGTGAAGTCGGCGAACTGCTTTCGCTCGTAACGCAAGAATCCAAAACCCTTCCCGGTGCAAAGGATCGTGCCGTCGGAGACGGTCCAGACGGGAAGCGTTTTGCCGTCCAGGGTATAGGTGGATACTCCTTCGGCAACCCAGCCGTCGAGGGACTTGCCGTCGAAGAGCACGAGGTCTTCGGCGAGGGCAGGGGAGGCGAACAGAGCAAAGAGGGCCAGAACCATCGCTCGCATGAATAGACTCCGCACGCTCGGGTGGTGGGTCAAGATCCACGCATTCTATGTGGACCGCGTCCCGAGGGGAACAGGCACCGAACCCAACCGTACCGCAAATTGTGCGTGTTCGGCGAGTAGGCGATTCTCTCCGAATGTGATTTCGATGACCCGAAGGAGGGCAGGCCGTTGATTTGTCGCAACACGGCGCGCCCCGAGGTGTCATCTTTTACAACGATCGATGAACAGGAGAGCGGGGTCAACTAGGATGAACATGAGCGGAGGATTGCCGTTTTAGCCGGGCCCTCATCGGTCCGGACGAGTCGATCCGCCGGTCTCGACCCCCTACCGACGGGGCCGACCCGGGCGATACGCCCTGGCGGAATTCCCCCCGATCTGACGAACCACGCACGAGGTAACGAATGAAAAGAATGACTTTCCGCACGGCGATCATCGGCGGCGTTCGCACGTTCGCGTGTCTCGCCCTCGTCCTCACCGCGACGGCCGGTGCGGCTCAGGCGGGCTCTTGCCCTCCGCCCCCTAAACCGTCTGTCCCCGAGATCGATGCGGGTTCGGCGTTGAGCGCGTTCACGCTTCTTTCCGGCGGCGTCATGATTCTCACTGACCGCCGTCGACGCCTCGCCAAGTGATCTGACTTCGAACCAAGATCAAGCCGGCCGAGCGCCTGCTTCGAAACACCGGCCGACCGCGACGCGTCTTCGACGCATCCCGCGCCGGCCGTTTTCGTTTTCGGGATCAACCGGTTCGAACCTTGTTGTTGCTGGGGGCCCAATTGGGAGTGCGGTGGTTTGCCGCCGCTTTGAATCCAATGTGATAAGCGGGAGCCTGCTCCACGCACTCCAAAGAAACGCGAACACCAACCGTGCGGGGCCGTCCTTTCCATAACTCGTGTGGCGTCTCCCGGTCGGACGGGTTAGGCTCGATCGCTGTGAGAGCGAAGTAAAATGTGGCTCGAGGAGTGTGCGACCCGTCATGAACCGTTTCGGATTCGTCCGCCTCACTTCCGCGTCGATCGCGACCTCGGTGGCCAATCCGCAGGCCAATGCCACGGCGATTCTGGATGTTCTCGCGGAACTGCCCGACAGTGACGTCGTGGTTTTCCCCGAGCTTTGCGTCACTGGCTACTCGTGCGCCGATCTCTTCGGCCAAGCGACGCTGCTTGAGGCCTCAGAAACGGCGGTGCTTAGGATCGTCGAGGCGACTCACGGTCGTTCTCAGCTCGTGGTCGTCGGTCTGCCGGTTCCGCTGGGGAACAGCCTTTTCAACACCGCCATGGCGATCTCCGACGGCGCGATCCTGGGGATTGTTCCCAAGCAGTTCCTGCCCAATTACAAAGAGTTTTACGAAGGGCGCTGGTTTAGTGAAGGGAACGGCCGGGAGCCGAAATCGATCGCGTTCGGCGGTCGAACCGTTCCCTTCGGCGTCGATCTTCTCTTCGATGCCGGGCACTCGGCGGTGGTCGGGATCGAGGTTTGCGAAGACCTCTGGATGCCGATCCCTCCCAGCTCACTCCAGGCAATCGCCGGTGCCACGATCTTGCTGAACCTGTCCGCGAGCAATGAGACGGTGGGAAAGGCCCGATATCGGACCGAGCTGGTCGTCGGTCAGTCGGGCAGGGCGATCGCTTCGTATGCGTATTCCGGGGCAGGCCCCACCGAGTCGACGACGGACCTTGTTTTCGGAGGACATTGCCTGATCGCCGAAAACGGCCACTTGCTCGCGGAATCGCGGCGCGTGGGAGACGGCGGGCCGATCGACCTGGGCTCGCATCACATCACCCAAGACGTGGACGTGCAGAAGCTCGCGGCCGACCGCCGCGCGACAACCAGCTTTGACGATAGCCCCCGGTTCCTCAGAGAGTTTCGCCGAATCCCTTTCTCGCTGATCGACGGCATGCCGGGGCTCAAGCGAACCATCGTGGGCACGCCGTTCGTGCCTGCCGAGAACCACGAATTGCACGATCGTTGCGCCGAGGTTTTCGGAATCCAGTGCGCGGGTCTGGCGCGCAGGATCACCATGCTTCCGGCCGGCACGCCGCTCCATATCGGGATTTCCGGAGGGCTTGACTCGACCCTCGCCTTGCTCGTCGCGGTCAAGACGTGCGACATGCTTCGCCTGCCCCGAACCACCATCCGGGGCCTGACGATGCCCGGCTTCGGGACGACTCAGCGCACAAAGACCAACGCCCTCGCCCTGATGGAGCAACTCGGCGTCGCCTCCGAGACGATCGACATCACTGGCCTGGCGTTGCAGACGTTTCGTGAGCTGAAACACGCGCCTTTTGGAATCGAATGTCGAACTCATGACGTCGCGAGCTTTCGCGAGGCGATTGCCTCGGTTCCCCGGGAGCGTCGGCACGACCTGGTTTTCGAGAACGTGCAGGC
This sequence comes from Isosphaeraceae bacterium, assembly GCA_043784005.1. GTDB lineage: Bacteria > Planctomycetota > Planctomycetia > Isosphaerales > Isosphaeraceae > JAYUFP01. The sequence continues at coordinate 4,051 of JAYVYS010000146.1, read as the reverse complement.
CCGGTTGCGGACGTTCCTGCTCATGTCGCGCGGGTTTGTGGTCGGCACGGGGGACCTCTCAGAGCTGGCGCTGGGGTGGTGTACCTACAACGGCGACCACATGAGCATGTACAACCCGAACGCCTCGATCCCCAAGACCCTCGTGAAATTCCTTGTCCGGTACGTGGCGACTGACGAATTCGAGCCCGGCCCGGTGCGAGAGACGTTGCTCTCGATCGTCGGAACCACGATCTCGCCCGAATTGTTGCCCACGACCCCGGCCGGTGAAATCGAGCAGTCCACTGAAGACACGCTCGGCCCGTACGAACTGCACGATTTTATCTTGTTCAACGCGGTTCGTTGCGGGTATACGCCCGATAAGACACTCTTTTTGAGCGAATACGCGACGTTTACGCGAAATTATTCGCGAGACACCATTAAGAAGACGATGCGTACGTTCTATACGCGATTTTTCAGCCAGCAGTTCAAGCGATCGTGCCAGCCGGATGGTCCCAAAGTCGGCTCGGTAAGCCTCTCACCACGTGGCGACTGGCGGATGCCCAGCGATGCCTGCGCCACGGCATGGTTGGAGTCGATCGAGCGGGAACCCGGGTAAAACGGACGGATTACGTGATTTTTTTAGAATAGGCAAACATCGCGGAATCGACCCGGTTCTCAAACCGGCTGCGGCATTCTCTCGCCCAGCCAGGCGTAATAGCCGGCGAAATGGCGCTTGACGATGCCCGCATCGAGCCCGAAATCTTCGAGCTTGTAGCGGTGGACGCCGTTCTTGTGCTGCGGGTTTTCGGCGAGATATCGGCGGGTCCGCGACTCGTATTCCGAGTTGAAGTCGTAGTCGAAATGGTCACAAATGGCCCGGATGGTCCCGAGGGGATCGGAGGTCATTTCCGTGTAGCGGACGTCATAGATCCGCGCGGGGTCGGTCGTTTTTCGGGCGGCGATCGATCGTTTCGTGCCGGGGGGAAGGGCCTCGACGAACTCTTCGCCGAGCTTGCGAAGGTCGACCCGATCGGTCAGCATTCCGCGAAACCCCGCCGCGAGCGAGCAGATCGACGGCATGACCTGAAGCGGGTCACGATGGATCACCACGATGTTGGCGTCCGGATAGACCGAGAGCAGGGCATCGAGCCCGAAAAGGTGCGGAGGAGCCTTCAAGATCCAGTAGTCCGCCCGCATTTTCCAGGAAAGAAGCTGGAGCTGTTTCCGATGATATTGGTAGCCGGGGACGAGATCCCTGGTATCGAGCCAGCGCATATAGTTTGGCGCGTCGAACATGAACCCGAGGATACCCGCGCCAAAGTCGTGAGCGAAAAGGTTATTGTCTTCTTCCGGGCTCTCGGCGGCGAATTCGTGGGCCGTCGCCAGTCGTGGGGAAAGTTTGTAAAGGAGGTTCATCGACTTGGTCGCCCGAGCGATTCGCGGGTCGGTGAGATAAGTCGAGGGCTGCGGAGAAGGGGAGGGCTCAAGGGATTCCCAGAAACGCATCGATCGCCCCGCGGGGTCTTCCGACATCAAGCGGTGGAGAAAGGTTGTGCCGCTGCGTGGCAGTCCCGTGATGAAAAGGGGACGCCTTACGGGGACGTCAAGGATCTCCGGGTATCGGGTGAGGTCGGCCTGAATCTTGAGGCGGTTGACCAGCAGGCTGACGCAGTATTCGCGGAAGAAGATCCGGCCGAAGGAGTGAGCCGTGTCCTCGTGCTCGAACGCATCGATCAGGACGTCGAGACCTTCGCGAAAGCGCTCATCACTGAAGTCGGTGAGCTTGGCTTTGCGAGAGGCGCGGTTCATAAAGTCGTCGGTGGAGAGTTTCGGCCAGCGTGCTCCAAATCGACGAATGCCCGCCCCTGCGGAGTTGATCAGCTCGACCCAGAGCGGCTTCGGAGTCCGTTCCCAGAGCGGCGGGGGACTTGAGAACCGGTTTGAATTCGAACCAACCTCAGTGCCAGACCGCACGTTCCTGTCCGACATCGCGTTTCGCACCCCCGCACTGTGTGAACTGATTCGGCACGACCCGAAACAGTGAAGTATACAGTACAGAGGAGCAAGGATGGCAGAATAGGCGGTTTTTGGGTGTTGAAAAGGAATTGGGGGGAGGTAGCGGGCTGAATCCCGGTTATCCGTTTCGGCGTTCGACGATGACACGTGTCCCGCCCCGAGGGCGAAGGGTGATCGAGGCGGCGAGTTCGAGGGTTTGGTCGGGAACGAGCCTGAGCTTGTGATTCTGGGCGAGGGTCGCCAGCAGAAGCACAGCCTCCATCATGGCGAAGTGGTTGCCGATACAGACTCTGGGTCCGCCGCCGAAGGGGATGTAGGCCCCTTTCGGCAGGCGTTTGGCGAGGTCGTGATCCCAGCGCTCGGGGCGAAAGGCCTCGGGCTCGTCCCACCAGCGCGGGTCACGGTGCATCACCCAAGGGGTGATGGAGAATTGCGTCCCGATCGGGGCGAGATAGCCGCCGATCTCGATGGGTTCGGTCGCCTCTCGGCCGATGCCCCAGGCGGGGGGATAGAGTCGCATCGACTCGCGAACGACCCATTCGGTGTACTTCAACCTGGCCACGTCGTTCGCGGTGGGACGCCTGCCGCCGAGCACCTGATCAAGCTCCAAGCCGAGGGCCGCCTCGGCCTCGGGATGAAGGGCCAGGAGCCGAAAGGCGTAGGTAAGCACCAGGGCGGTGGTTTCGTGTCCGGCGAGGAAGATCGTGACGCACTCGTCGCGAAGTTGGGCGTCGGTCATCCCCGCCCCTTCGTCGTCCTGCACGGCGAGGAACCGCGAGAGCAGGTCGCCGGGATCATTCCCGGAGGCTCTCCTTCGGCGGATGATCGTGTAAACCACTTCGTCGATCTGCCTCATCGCCGCCTTGTAGGCCCGGTTCTTCTTCGTCGGAATCCGATCCAGGATCGGGAACCATTTCCAGGGGGAAAGGAAGTGATCCATGACGGTCTCAAGCGCGTCGCCGACCTCATGTGACTCGCCCGTCACTTCGGCGTCAAACAGGGTCTTGCCGACCACGCCGAGCGTCAGGGCCATCATGTCGTGATGAATGTCGCGTTCCTCGCCGACTTTCCAAGAGTCGCGCATTCGAACCGAGTAGTCGACCATGACCTCGCCATACCGTTCGATGGCCTGGTGCTGGAACGAGGGCATGGTGAGCTTGCGCTGACGCCTCCAGAAGTCTCCCTCGCTGGTGAGCAAGCCTTGACCCACAATCGGATTGATCAGGCGAGTCATTTTGTCCTTGATCACACGAGTACCATGTGCCCGGAGGATCTCATCCACATGTTCGGGGTGGAACAGGGCGAAAACGGTCGTGTCACCGAGACGAAGCCGCACGACATCGCCGTGCTCTCGCGCGCAGCGAGTCAAATAGGTGAGCGGGTCACGGATGTAGTCGAACGTATGGCCCAGGACCAGTCGGCCTTTTGGTCCCGGCGGCGTGCCCGTTTTTTTCGGAGGGGCGTCGAGGATCGTCACGATGGGGTCGTCTCCGGCCACGCGCCACGGATCGTCGCGTCCCTGGTGACGCGCGAAGCTTCCCCGGGGATTCTAACCACCGGGAAAGCCTTTTGGACACCGGGGAGGAGCGGGCGACGAAGAGAATCATCGACGATTCTCTTTGGACTGGTCGCGTTCGGGTTCGCACACCGGGGCCGGTTTGTCTGCCTCGCAGCCACGCGACCTCTGAACGTTCTCGCTCCCGGCCCCTTGTTCAGCACGATGATTGAATAGAAAATGTTGATGCAGCCCTCTCTTCGTGATTCACTCCGTCGCGAATCGGAGCGTCACTCCCAGACCGCCTCATCGCGATCAAATGAAATGAAAATGGGTTTGGCGGACGAACGCAGGTGAGCGACTCTTAACTTCACGAGCGTATGAAATGAACGACCATGGGCACGGGCAGGAGGAGTCGGACTCCCTCTCTGATCCGAGCGAGGGTCACATGCCATCCGACCGATCCTTGCTTCGTAGGTTTCAACGGGGACAGGCCGACGCTTCGACGGCGCTTTACCTCCGCTACGTCGAGCGATTGCAGGCCCTCACCGCGGCCCAGAG
>JAYVYS010000145.1:0-3275 GCA_043784005.1 Isosphaeraceae bacterium | reverse complement strand
TCATTGAGACAAGAATGCAACGCTAAACCTTGGGCAATTCATAACCCTTGCGGGCTTCCCGGGACAGCAAGGCGTTGGCCTCGGCGTCATTTTTGAAGGATTCCGTCGCTTCGTCCCAAAACAACTTACGACCCACCTTGTAGGCGATATTGCCGAGATGGCACGTATTGGTCGAGCGGTGCGCGATCTCGATGTCGCACGTCGGCAGTTTGCGGCTGGCAAGACAGTCGAGGAAGTTTCGGACGTGGGCGGACTGGCCGTCGACCCCCTTGGCCGTTTCGCTCTTCAGATCGATTTTACGGATCGGCCGATCACCGTGGACCAGCTTGATGCCATAGGGGAGCACCACGTTGTCGGGAATGACCTCGAAGCCGCCGCGATCGAGGAAGAGGCTACCCTCGGTCCCGCAGAAGAGGATTCCATAGTCGTGGCCGTTAAACTTCAAACCGTTCCCCTTCCGCATCGAGTACGAAAGCGTACAGCCGGGAAACTCGTAAATCACTTGCAGCGTGTCCGGAGTGTCGCGGTCATCGTCGGTGGTGAAGATGCCGCCGGTCGTGCTGACCGACTTCGGCCCCTTGGCGTTGAGCGCCCACAACACGATGTCGTTGAGGTGAACACCCCAGTCACTCATCATGCCGCCCGCGTAATCAAACCACCAGCGAAAGAGCAAGTGAAACCGGTTCGGATTGAACGCTCGTTCCGGCGCGGGGCCAAGCCAGCGGTCGTAATCGACATGAGAGGGTGCCGATGTATCTGCGAAGCGACCCATGCCGACCGGGCTGATGTTCTCATAATTCCAGGTCTGTACCCAGAAGACCTTGCCGAGTTTTCCCGACTGAACAATTTCGACGGCCTTCTGAAAGTGGGACGACGACCTCTGCTGGGTGCCGACCGCCATGATCTTATTAGTTTTCCGGGCGGCGCGGAGCATCGCCTGGCCCTCGGCGACATTGTGGCCGGCGGGCTTTTCGACATAAACGTCTTTGCCCGCGAGAACGGCTTGGATCGCGGGAAGCGCGTGCCAGTGGTCGGGCGTCGCGATGATCACGGCATCAATGTCTTTATCATCGAGCATCGCGCGATACTCGCGAGACACCGCGGGGGCCTTGCCGTATTGCTTCTTGACGCGATCGGCGGTCTCGGAGGTATGTTTGTCGTCGACGTCGCAGACAGAGACGATCTCCGCCTCTTTCTCGGTGAAAAACGTGTCGAGAAGCTGGTTACCCCGGCTTCCCGCGCCGATGATCCCGAGTCGGACCTTGCCGTTGGCTCCCGCCGCGCCGATGGCGGGGTGCCCTTGAAACGTGACCAAGGCGGCCGCCGCCCCTCCCGTTCCCACCGCGCCAACGAATTCACGCCTTGAAAACTGGTCTGAGCCCATGCGTCACCCCTGAAGCCAAATGCCCCGTTGACGGACAACCAACACAAGCAAAGCCGAAACACCGGCCTTGCCTTGATGAGAATGTGGAGATGAACTCGATACTAGCCGCCCGGACGGTTCGTTTCCAGGGGGTGTCGAATCGACTCCAGGGCGGTTTCTTTCACGATATCCGAGGGGATGGCACGATTCGACATGCGAGATTCGAGATCAAAACGTGGTCTTGAAGTCGACATGCCGTTGTCGCCTCTCGAGTCTCGACATTCGCCATTCACGTACCGAGTTCCCAAGGATCGTCGGAAATCGAAACAGCGACCGGATCTGACGGACCGAGCGTGAATCACGTGCCGGTAGAGTGCCGCGAGAATGAATTTCCTCATCCAGAGCGACAATAGGAAGCGAGTGCCTGCCTATTTCTAACCGGATGATGGCGTGTTGACGTGAGGTCCGCTCGGCATTACGTTGGGACTCATGCCTTTCTCCGAGGACTCCGAGGCCTGAGCAAACCCTGACCCGCGAGGTTCGCCATGAAGGTTCCAGGGCGTTTTTCGGCACTCATCTTCTCGTCGGGTCTGGGATTGGTCGCGCTCTCCGCGGCGTTCGGACAAGCACCAGCGACCTCGGCCAAAGTGGACACGCTTCCGATTGAACTCATCCCCGCGGAACGTTACCAGATCGCGGCGACTCTGGAGCCATTGCGGCGCGTGACCCTCGTGGCGAGCGCCGATGGCGTCGTACGAAGCCAGTCGGCGCAGGCCGGCGCGGTCGTTCGCCAAGACCAAGAGGTCGCCGTGATGGATCGGGCCGAGTGCGCGGCTCGCGTCAAGATCGCGCTGGCCGAGGTCAAAGAGCAGCAAGCCGCCGTCGATGTGGTCAAGGCGAGTTTGGGTGCGGACCTTTCCACAGCGGTGGCGAAAGCCACTCTCGCACAATCGCAGGCCAAGCTCGAAGCGGCCCAAGGTCGTTCCGAACTCGCCCAGCTCTCGTTCGAGCATTGCGCTTTGCGCGCTCCCTTCCCGGGCAAGATCCTTGAGTCCTATGTCTCCGAGGGTCAATTCGTGACGAAAGGGACGAAGCTTGCGGAGCTTGCCGATGTGACGAGCCTTCGCGTGGTTGTCCCGGTGGATCGTGCGAGCGCAATCGTCGGTTCGTCGATCACGATCTTTGTGGAAGGGCAAAGGGTTCAGGGTAAAATGCAGGCGGTCCTCCCCTTGCCCGAGTCGTTCGGGATTCTTCGTGAACTCGCGAGCCCACTCACCGCCGCGACGGTCGTCCTCTCCAATGCGAATGGGAGCCTCGAACCCGGCCAGCGTGCGTTGAGCGCCGCGACACCCAGTGCTCCCATCGCGGTGGTTCCTCCCGCGTCGATCCGATCTTCGGATACGAAAGCCAAAGACAAGACGGTCGAGACCGTCAGCACGGTTCAGGTCATCCGCAACGAGTACGTGACCAACATCAAGGTCCGCGTCCTCGGTCAATCGGGTCCCGACCGGACGCAAGTCACGGGACCATTTCGGGCCACCGACGCACTGATCGTAAGTTCTTCGGTGCCATTGCTGGCGGGGACGTTACTCCGGTTCAACGGCGCAGCCTCAAGCGCCGTCGAGGGAAGCAGTCCGAACCCGAGTCATTCCGGTGAGACTGTTAATCTGACGCCGCCTGGCGTGGGAAGTCGCACCGCGCCGATCGGTTCGCCCGGCAGCGCATTGCCCAAATCGCGAGCGAACTCAGGCGTCGCTCCCACCGCGACAAAACCCGCGGTCAAAGCGAGCGAAAACTCCGTCCCGTTCTAGCGGGAGTGGAGAATGGTTAAAGAAAAGGCTCATGATGGATTCCGGGGTGGTGGTTGAAAAGACAGACTTGGGTGCCACGGGTTGTACTCAACCCGTGTGTC
>JAYVYS010000144.1:0-17511 GCA_043784005.1 Isosphaeraceae bacterium | reverse complement strand
GTATCTGTATTCATTATTTGCATCCATTTTTCCAGCTTACTTCTCCGTCAATATAGATATATCCCGTTTTTACATCGCACCAAATTCCGTGAGTTTCATTGAAGCATTCGCACGCCCGAGGTCTCCGCCGAGAATGCCTGGCGTTGGAGCCGCGACGCCGCATGACCGCCGAGAACATCCGTGAGATTTTGGCCGAGGCCGCGGCGAAGCGTGGAGGTCTTCCACATCGCATTCGCAGCGACAACGGTCCGGAGTTCGCGGCCCATGCGGTGCGATCATGGCGGGAGGAAAAAGGCTCCGGAACGCTGTACGTGGCACCTGGAAGCCCCTGACAAAATGGTTTTGTGGAGTGTTTTCACAGCAGGCTTCGCGATGAATTTCCGGACCGTGAGGAATTCGAGAGCGAAGCGCAGGCCCAAGCGTTGGGCGCGCTCTGGAAGGAGGAGTACAATACCGAACGCCCGCACAGTTCTTTGGACGATCAGACCCCGGCCGAATTCGCGGCAACGTGCCAGAGATACGTGCCAAACCAAGCAAACGTGTCCGATCCGCCGACGACTGAACCCACGAACCGGTGATTCACATTATCGCTGGACCAAGAAATGGGGCACGCCAAAGACCGAGCCCACGTTTCTCTTGCGCGCGTTCGCTCTAATCGTGGTAGGGAAGCGAGCCGGTTTGGTATCATAATCGGGCAATGTGGCGATGCGCCTTTTGGTTTCTGATGCTCTCAATGGAACTCCACGATGCCCGTCGCCTGGTTCGCCGCCTTGACGATCGCCCTCGCGGGTGAGAATCCGCGTCGTTGGGAAGATGAGGTTGTCTATGGAATTATCATCGAGAAATTCTTTGATGGCGACCCTTCCAACAATATCATGCACGACCGATTCATCAGGGATCGCGCACGGTATGAAGGCGGCTTTTGGGGAGGCGACCTCAAGGGGGTCATCGACAAGCTTGACGATGTGGCCGACCTGGGTGTGACCGCGATCCTGCTTTATCCCGTTATGCAGAACGATGAAGAGCCCATCAAGACGTTTCTGCCGACCGGTTATCGTCCCAAGAATTACGAGCAGGTTGATCGGAACTTTGGCGATGTCGCCATCCTGCGATCACTGGTTGACGCGGCCCATGCCCGCGAGATCCGGGTGATTCTTGATATGCCGATCACTTTGCCGGGTTTCGAGCATCCGTTCCACGCCGATCTGTCGAAGAAGGATTGGTTCGGTCCCGCGAGCGAGTATGGAGTCCCGCGCTGGAAGGTTGAGAATCCCGAGGTCGCCGACTATATCATCGGCGTTTGCAAGCGATGGAAGGAACGATCGCATTGCGACGGCTTCCGCATCGATTCCGCCCATCTTCAGCCGGTCTCCTTCTGGAAACGGTTCGTCGAGGAGCTGAAGTCCGCTCCGCCTCGGGGGCCGTTTCTGATCTTGCCGGAACTCACCATCAACCCTCGTGAGATCGGCAAGTTTGTGACCAAGGGGGGCTTCGACGGAGCCTACGATTTCAGCGCCATGACCGTGCGCGAAGTCTTCGGGAAAGACGAAGATGTGGAGAAGCTCTCTTTCATCGCCCGCGAAGCCAAGCAATTCTATCCCTTTCCGCACACGATGATGGCTCCGATCGATAATTATGAAAGCGCATTCGCCGCCATCGCCAAAGAGCCGAAGGCCGCGCGGACCAAACTTGCCCTCACGTATCAGCTCATGCTCGATCGCGTTCCGTTGCTCTATGCCGGGAATGAGCTTGGGATCGCGTTTCAACAGGTCGGCGGGGCGTTCCCCGAAGATCGCCGAGACTCTTCCTTTCTGAAGGACGTGAAGTCCCTCATCGCGCTCAGAAAGCGTGAGCCCGCGCTTCGTCGCGGAGATTTCTCCGAGGTCTTCGCCCAAGACTCGATTTATGCGTTCCTGCGAACCGCCGGCGAAGACCGCATCCTCGTCGTGCTTAACGGCTCGACGAAGCCGATTGAGTTCGCGATGCCGTTCGGTGGTAAAGCGTGGAAAGCCTGGCGGCTGGAGGACCTGGTCAGCGCGGGAGTCGCAAAGGCGTCGGGGAGCCTGCCAACGCTTGATGTCGGGGCATTCGGCGCAAGGATCGTGCGAGTGCGATGACATCCGCGTCTTCGGAACGCGCCCTTGTACTTCGGGGCTGTCTTTCCTGATACGATCTGAAAGCGGGCGCAACCTCCCCGCAATCCAAAGTGTGAATACGTCGTTCTCCATTCCCTTGAGGCCAAAAGCATGAAGATTCTCTCCCTCATCGCGTTGATCACTTTGAGCGGCTCGTTCGTCCATGGTGCCGGCCTGCCGCGATGTCGCCCGGAGGCACAGGGGGTCTCGTCCGCGGGCGTCCTCGGGTTCATTGAGGCGGCCGACAAAAACATCGACGCGATGAACAGCTTCATGCTGCTGAGACACGGCCAGGTGGTGGCGGAAGGCTGGTGGTCTCCCTACGAACCTGAGGCTCCCCATTCCCTGTATTCGCTGAGCAAGAGCTTCACATCCACCGCCGTGGGGATGGCCATCGCCGAGGGGAAACTCAGCCTCGATGATGAGGTGCTCAAGTTCTTTCCCGATGATGCCCCCGCCGAGCCAAGTAACAACCTCAAGGCGATGCGCGTCAGCGACTTGCTTCGGATGTCGACGGGCCATCAGACAGAACCCCCTCGCACGCCCGCTCAACCTTGGACCAAGACGTTCCTGGCGCAAGCCGTTCCCTTCAAGCCCGGGACCCATTTCCTTTACAACACCTCGGCGACGTACATGCTCTCGGCGATCGTCCAGAAGGTGACGGGACTGACCGTCCTCGATTACCTCAAGCCTCGACTTTTCGAGCCGCTGGGGATCGATCACCCGACCTGGGAGGCCAGCCCGCAAGGGATCTCGACCGGCGGCTACGGCCTGAGCATTCGCACCGAGGACATTGCAAAATTCGGGCAGCTTTATCTTCAAAAAGGGAAGTGGCACGGGAAGCAGCTTGTGCCCGAATCGTGGGTTGAGGCGGCGACCGCGCGTCAGACGTCGAACGGCAGCAGCCCGAAGAGTGACTGGGATCAAGGCTACGGTTACCAATTCTGGCGCTGTCGCAACGGGGGCTATCGGGGCGACGGAGCATTCGGGCAATACTGCATCGTGCTGCCGGAGCAAGACGCCGTGATCGCCATCACCAGCGGCGTGAAGAACATGCAGGCCGTCTTGGATCTGGTCTGGGACAAACTCGTACCCGCCCTCAAATCCTCGTCTCTTTCGCCCGATGACGAAGCCGCGGCGAAGCTCGCACAGACGCTTAAAGGACTGTCACTGCGTCCGGTGGCTGGCTCCGGCTCGGTCGCGAAAGGCTCGGGTAAGATGTACCTGTTTCCGGCCAACGACCGGAAGCTCGAATCGATCACGATCGACGGAGATGCGAAGAGCGAGCCGGTCACGATCGTCGCGAAATTCGCAGGCGTCGAGAAGCGGATCACGTGCGGTCGCGACGGCTGGCGAAAAGGTCGGCTGGCCTGGGGTCCGTTCCCCGAGCAAGCCGTCGCAGCCAGCGGCGCGTGGACCGAGGACGATACGTTCACGGCCAAGATCTGCTTTAACGAGACGCCCTTCATCAACACCCTCAGCTTGAAGTTTTCCGGAGACGAATTGCAATACACTTCCGAGGCGAATGTCGGCTTCGGCTCGACCAAGGAAAAGCCATTGGTGGGGAAATCTGAATGATTCCTGACGAAATCGTCTGATTTTCACGATCGGGCCGGTGTCGTTGTTCCATTGGCGATGCTTTTCTTTGTATGACCCGGATTCGCACTTCTTTGGAGAAATCACATGATGCGATTGAAGGCCGATTCGATCGCGGGCGCGATGGCGCTCGCGTTGTCTCTTTGGCTCGCGACGGATTCGGCCCTTGCCCAGCCGGTCGGGGGGACGCAGCGCGTTTCCGCGCCACTCCGCGGACGGATCGCGCTGCCACACGATTTCGCCAAGTGGGAAAAGGAAATCGCTGCCTATGAAGCAGCCGATCGCAAGAGTCCGCCGCCCAAAGGAGGGGTGCTCTTCGTCGGTTCATCGACCATTCGGCGTTGGGACACGCTCGCCCGAGACTTTCCCGATCACAAGGTCATCAATCGCGGGGTCGGCGGGTCTCAGATCGCCGACTCCACGCACTTTGCCGAACGGATCATCTTCCCGTACGAACCCAAGCAGATCTTCCTTCGCGCCGGCGGCAACGACATCCACGCCGGCAGGCTCCCTGACGAAGTTGCCGCCGACTTCGTGGACTTCGTTCACAAGGTTCACGATCGTCTCCCGAATACGGAGATTATTTACGTCTCTGTCAGTCCCGCCCCCTCACGCTGGGGCGAGAACGACAAGTATCGGGTCCTTAACAAGAAGATCCGCAAGTTGTCATTGAAAATGCCCCACGTTAGTTATGTGGAAGCCTATAACATCAGCCTTACTTCCGACGGTCAGTCGCGCCGGGAACTCTTCGTCGATGATATGCTCCACTTCAACGCCGAAGGCTACAAGCTGCTGGCCGAGCGGATTCGGCCGTATTTGCCGACATCGAGGTAATCGGAGGTCAATGATGAGCCGATCAGCCGTTCTTGCACGATGTTATTCGCACGACAGACGGTCGATCAAGTTTCATTTGTGAGGAAACCGCAGCATGTCAGTAAACCATTGGCTTTTGGCCGTTGCCACACTGATGTTGTCAGGGGTTGCCCGCGCCGACCAGCCTGACATCCTCTTCGCCGACTTCGAGGGCCCCGACTACGGTCACTGGAGGGTCATCGGCTCGGCGTTCGGCACTGGCCCGGCGCGGGGCGCTTTGCCGGGTCAAATGGCAATGTCAGGCTTCAAAGGCAAGGGGCTTGTCAATAGCTTTGTCGGGGGAGACTCGTCCACGGGCACACTTACCTCGCCGGAGTTCAAAATCGCGAGGCGTTCGATCGGGTTCCTCATCGGCGGCGGAGGGTTCGAGGAGAAAACCTGCGTGAACCTGGTCGTGGGAGAGAAGGTGGTTCGCTGGGCGACAGGCCCGAACACCGCATCGGGAGGTTCGGAAGCCCTTGAACCGGCCGGGTGGAACGTCGAAGACCTGATCGGGAAAACGGCCCAGCTCGTGATTTTGGACGACGCGACCGGCGGCTGGGGTCATATCAACGTCGATCATATCGTGTTCACCGATCAGAAGGTCAACGCGTCGATAGTGAATCCGTCGCGGGAGATCACGACAGGGGGACGCTACCTCCATTTTCCTGTTCGCAACGGGGCGAAAGAAAAGCGCGTCAGCGTGAGTGCCAACGGCGGGATCGTCCGCGAATTCACGATCGGACTGGCCGACGGCGAAGCCGACTGGTGGGCACCTCTTGATATTTCGGCATGGGCCGGCAAGCGGATCGTCGTGAAAGTGGACAAGCTACTTGAAGAGTCGAAGGCGCTGGAAAGCATCACGCGGGACGACGCGATCCGGGGCACGGATAACCTCTATCGCGAGCCTCTACGTTCGCAGTTGCACGTCTCGCCGCGTCGAGGCTGGACCAACGATCCCAACGGAATGGTTTATGCCGACGGCGAATATCATCTCTTCTTCCAGGCCAATCCTTACGGCACGCAATGGGGCAATATGCACTGGGGTCATCTGATCAGCACCGACCTCGTGCATTGGAATGAACAACCGATTGCGCTTTATCCACCGCGGTTTGGCGACTGGGCTTTTTCAGGTAGCGCGGTGGTCGATAAGAACAACACCTCGGGCTGGAAAAAGGGAGACCAGGGGCCGCTCGTGGCCGCGTTCACCAGTACCGGACGCGGCGAGTGCATCATCTACTCGACCGATCGCGGCCGCTCGTGGACCGAGTATGTGGACAACCCCGTCATCAAGCACACCGGTAGGGATCCGCGCCTGCTCTGGCACAGTCCGAGCAAACAGTGGGTGATGGCCTTGTATGACGAGGCGGACAAGAAACAATCGATCGTGTTTTACACATCGCCTGACCTTAAACAGTGGACATATCAAAGTAAAATTGACGGTTTCTTCGAGTGTCCCGACTTCTTTGAGCTTCCCGTTGATAATGATAAGAACAACCGTAAGTGGGTGCTCACGGCGGCCGACAGCGATTACATGGTCGGTACGTTCGACGGCAAGACGTTCACGCCCGAGACCCCAAAATTGACGGGAAGCCTGGGACGGGCCTTTTACGCCGCGCAAACCTTTAGCAATGACCCGAAAGGGCGAGTTGTTCAGGTTGGATGGCTTCGGGCCCAGTCGCCGGGAATGTCGTTCAACCAGTGCTTCAGCATGCCGCTGGAACTCGCCTTGAAGAGCACGGCCGAAGGGCCTCGTCTCACCTGGCGACCGGTCGAGGAGCTGTCGACCCTCGAAGGCGAAACGCATTCTGTCGCGATCAAATCGTTAAAAGTCGCCGACCCCAATCCGTTGTCAGGCATTCAGGGCGAGATTTTACGAATCGATGCCGAATTCACTCCCTCGGCGAACGCCGTCGTCACATTTGACGTGCGCGGAGTGCTCGTTAAATACGAAGCCGCGAGCAACAAATTGACCATCGGTATGCAGACGGTCACTGTTCCGCTCGTCGTCGGCAAGCTCGCTTTTTCGCTTTATGTCGATCGCACGGTGTTTGAACTGTTTGCGAACGGTGGCCGTTTCTACGTGCCGGTCCCCGTGATCCCAAAGGCGGAGAATGTCCGCCTTTCCGCCAGCGTCAGTGGCGGAGACGTCGATTTTTCCAGGCTCGAGGTTCGAGAGCTGGCGTCGATCTGGAAACGTTGAGAATTCAGCCGTCAGAGCTGCGTTTTGAGGCGCGATCACGCACTGGCGATTTTTGATCTCTTGGCGTTCGACCGTCCGATGGGCGTCAAGGACCTCCACTCTCGCGTCGGGGAGGGCTGGTCACCCGAACGATCGCCGCGGGGGCGAAAAGGTTATCGGTCACGATCTGCGGACAGCGCTGGCAGGCGGACTTGCCATCCTGTTGCCACCAGCGGCAGGCGGGTCGCAAGATACAAGGCGGCAAAGTTTCGATCACGGCGGGTAGAATTTGCACGACGCGGTCGACGAGTGAGCAACGGTTCCCGACAAAGTGGGAACATGATCCCCCCGCGCAAGGGGCGGCGAACCTGAGAACCTCGGTCGGCCGAACAGGCTGGGTCTGGGCGAGCAGTTCCTCAGTGACGGGGAGAGGATCGTCGAGATATCGCAACCGAGGGTCCTGCACGGTCCCGCCGACCACACCGAACGCAAAGCTCCCTTCCCAACCTGGCGGCGCGCTTGGGCAAAGCGGCGTCGTGGCGGGTTCGCGCGTCCGTTCCATTTCCATCGGCCAGTGCCTCTTCTAATTGGGTGACGGAGAACCCGGCATCCGGGAAGATACCGGGACCCATTCCAACGCACGATGGCCGTTTTACCCTTGCTTTCCCAAGTTTTCTGGTCCGATTGGACCCGGGCTGCCTGCTTGTCCCAGCACCCCCGAGCCCACGAAGAACTCGAATCTGCCGCCGGCGATATGAATGTCAAATCCCCCGGCGTTGTTGGACGGGGCGATTCGCCGGGCGTCGATCGCCCTCAGAACTCCGGAAGTTACCAATTCGGCGATCTGCTCGACCGAGACGGACGCATTCGATTGGTCTTTCGACATGGAACGCACCTTCAAGTTTGCCCGAGCCGCCAGGAGCTGAGTGAAGCCCTGGACTCGAACTCTCGCACGATGATATGTGATCGATCACGTCTTACCAGCCCAGAGTTCAAGATACAAACAAAATCTTTTTTACCGATCGTCGCGAACATCCCGGGAATCATTGCTCGGACGGATCTCGAATCACTTCCCTCTAGAAAGGGAGCGTTGAGGAAGTGAAAATCAACACATAAGAGCAGTTCACCAACGGCTTGATCTCGGTTCGTAGAGGCGTCTCTTTGGAGTGCGTGGAGCTTGCTCCCGCTTTCAAATTGTGGGTCGCGCCCATGATCCCGTCGAGGTGAGGCGGGGTCGGAAGACCCTTGCCGATCGGGTGATCATGTGCCTCTTCGTTGGTAAAATGGCTGGCTTTCGGGTGCGTCATTCCAGCCCGTTTCTTATTTCGACTCCACGTTGTCGACCACACGGCTTACCACCTGCCCGATGCCCAGCTTGCTCACGATTCGGTCTCCGGGTCGGACCTCGGAAGCATCGCGGAGGAGGGTATCGTCGTCTTCGCGGAAGGTCAGGCTGTAACCTCGCGAGAGCACACCCAGGGGGCTGAGCGCTTCGAGCCCGGCGGCGAGGCGAGCGAGGCGGTTTTTGCGGTCGTCCAGAGTGCGGCGAACCGCGCGGCCGGAGCGGTCGGAAAGGGTTTCAAGGCGGACCTTGATCCGGTCAACCCGCGCGCGGAGGGCACGACGGGCACGGTCGGAGAGTGTTTCAAGGCGGAGTCTCGCCTGCACGGCCCGCGCGCGAAGGGCACGGCCCGCGCGATCGCCCAGGCTATCGAGTCGCTGGGCGATTTCCTGGAGGTCGGGCACGCACTGTTCGCCCGCCGCGGTGGGAGTCGACGCGCGAAAGTCGGCGACGAGGTCGCTGATCGTCGTGTCGATTTCGTGGCCGATGGCCGAGACGACCGGCAAGCGCGACGCCACGATCGCTCGCGCCACGATCTCTTCATTAAAGGTCCAGAGGTCTTCGAGACTGCCGCCTCCACGACAAACGACGATGAGGTCGGCCTCTTTCAGGCGATTGGCCATGGCGATGGCCGCGACCACTTCCTCTGCCGATCCGATCCCTTGAACCTTTGCCGGTGCGACGAGGATCTCGGCCCCGGGCCAGCGTCTGCCGGTGACTTGAAGGAAGTCGCGAACCGCTGCGCCTGTGGGGCTGGTCACCACGACGATCCGCCTCGGAAACCTTGGCAAAGGGCGTTTCCGATCGGCGTCGAAGAGTCCCTCGGCCGCGAGCCTGGCGTAAAGTTGTCGGAAGGCAAGCTCCAGGGCTCCGATCCCTTCGGGTTCGACCTTGCGAAGGGTGATCTGATACTCGCCGCGCGGGGCATAAACCGAGAGCCTGCCCCAGCCTTTGATCCCCTGGCCGTTTTTGAGTTCAAACACGACGCGCTCGGCGTCGTTTTTCCAGAGGACCGCGCGGATCTGCGAGGAATCGTCCTTGAGCGAGAAATAAATGTGCCCGGAGTTCGGTCGCGAGAGGTTTGAGATCTCGCCGCGAAGCGCGACGTCGGTGAACCCGCGTTCCAGCGTCATTTTGACCTTGGCGGTCAGCTCGGAAACCGTGAGGAAGGGGGTTTCGGCGGCGTCGAAGTTCAGGAGGGAGAGGCGGGTCATCGGCGGGTCCATCCTGGAAGCAAATGATTTTGGAAGGCAAACGATCAGGGCTCGATCGGACCTTGAGCACAATGGCGTATGGCGATCACGCTGACGGTGTTGCCTTCCACCGCGAAAAGAACGCGATCTACGTTGGGGCGTCGCCCATAGAGCATCTGGCGGATCGGGAACTCGAAAAGCTCAGACTCATCTTCATCAATGGGATGACGCTCCGGGAACTTCGTCAGCGAATTGATTGCGTTTGTGATACCCGCCAACCATCGTTCCGCCGCTTCCGGAGATTTCTGATGATACCAACGGAATCCCATCAAGGCTCCAGCCCTGGCGCGTGGCTGGATATTGAGCCGATAGGTCATCGGGCTTGTTTCACTTTCGTATCATCAAGGATCTGTCGCATCTCGGCGAACATTTCCTCGACGGGCATGCCTTTGCCTGCGCGCATCTCTTCGATGGCGATCCGCATATCCTCTATTTCCTCCTCACGAGTCGGAAAGAAGAGCTTGCGAACGCTCGGGTCGTTCTTCGCTTCTTCTCGGAACCGTTCCATCTCGGCATCGGTGAAAACGGCAGCGTCATCTAACTCTGAGGACAAGGCCGCCATGAGCTCTCGGGTGATCTCGACGCGGTCGGCCTCGGGCAGTTCGAGGACCGCTTCCAACAACGCCTGGCTTTTCGAGTCCATGATTGTTGCCTCCAACGGGATGAAAACGGCGATGTGACTCCATTGTAACCCGGTTCACTCGGTTCGGACAATTCAGCTGAATCCACCAGGTTCGGCTCGGTCTGGGAGTGTCACGCCTGTCGGCTTTCGGATAAACTGGCACGTCGGCGCAAGCTTGCGTACTTCGCTGTCGGGATCGGCCAGGGGAAGGGTTTTCGGATGCAGGTGTCGTGCCCGCGTTGCAATCGCGTGCTGGACTTCTCAGGCGACCGTCCGAGCTTTTGCGCGTATTGCGGTCAACCTTTGGAGTCGGACGCGGGGCTCAACCTCATCCCTCCCTTCAAGGATTCCGACGCCCGGCTGCTTGTCACGGCCGAGTATGATGTCGGGCTGAATTCCCCCATGCCCTTGCTCGGCAGCAACCAGGCCACCGAGGCCGGGGTCGGTCGGGCGCGGTCGAGGTTCGGAGACGGGTCGGAGGTGATGCCCGATCGGGTCGCCACTTACAAGCTGATCAGGCTTCTCGGCCGGGGGGGCATGGGCTCGGTTTATGAGGCGGAAGACGTCGAGATCGGCCGCCGCGTCGCCTTGAAACTGATCGCCGCCGATCACGTCGCCTCGCCCGAAGCCGTCGAACGGTTCCGCCAGGAAGGGAGGCTCGCGAGCACCCTCGCGCACCCACGCTGCGTCTTTGTGCTGGGGGCCGACGAGCACGAAGGCCGCCCTTATATCGTCATGGAGCTGATGCCGGGCGAGACGTTGCAAACCGCCGTCGAGGCCAATGGTCCGTTCTCGGTGGGTGAGGCGGTCGCCCGAATCCTCGACGTCATCGAGGGCTTGCAAGAAGCTCACCTCTCGGGCGTGATTCACCGTGACGTGAAACCCTCGAACTGCTTTCTCGATGGCGAGGGACGTGTGAAAGTCGGCGACTTCGGGCTCTCGAAATCGCTCGATGGAGACGCCGGCCTGACCCGGACCGGATCGTTTGTGGGGACGCCGCTTTATGCGTCTCCCGAGCAGATCAAGCGCGATGCCGTGGACGCGCGCACTGATGTTTATTCGACTGCGGCGACGTTGTATTACCTGCTGACCGGCAAGCCTCCGTTTGAGGCGGGAGACGCGGCCGCAACCCTCGCGAAGATCGTCAGCGAGCCTCCCACGCCGCTCCGAAAGCATCGGCCCGACCTTCCCGCGTCGCTCGTTCAGGTGGTGCTGCGCGGACTCGAGCGCGACCGAGACCGCCGCTATCAAGAACTCTCGCGGCTTCGGGAAGCGCTTTTGCCGTTTGTTTCCGACCGGCTTCGCCTGGCCGATATGGCCCTGCGCGTCTCGGCGTTCTTTCTGGACACGCTCATTATCGTCGCGATCCAAACCCTGATTATCTCGACCTTGATCCGGGGCGGCCAGCCGGTGGAGGGGCCGTTCGGACAGGTCGGCTTGCTCGTCGGGCAGTTCACCCCGGTTCTTCTGGTGGTGGAACGCCTGGTCTTTCTGGCCTACTTCGCGGGATTCGAGGGCCTTTGGGGTTGGTCGCCTGGCAAACGATTGACCGGCCTGCGTGTGCGTCGCGTGGAAGGCGGCGGCGGACCTCCCGGGTTGAAAGGGGCGGCCCTGCGCGCCTTGTTGTTTTATCTGATCACGATCTTCGTCTTTGACGTCGCCACACTCGTCCTGTTCGCAATGCTGCCGTTGCGCCGCGCCGCGCTGATCGAACCGCTCTTGGCCGTCGTGAGCTTGACCCTGGGGTATCTGACCGCCGCCTCGACGATGCGAGCGATCAACGGATATCGTGGCGTGCACGAGCTTTTCAGTGGTACGCGGGTCGTCCGCCTTGCCCATGGGAGCAGGCTCCGCGCGCCTCGAGGACGGCGACTGCCCGCGCGGGCCGATCGTGCCCGGGAGCTTGTCCCCAGAGCGTCGGGCGTGCAAGAAACCGTCGGGCCATTTCGGGTCCGAGGCGCGGTGCGGTGGGAGGCCGACCGCCGCGTCTTGCTGGGCGAAGACCCGGCCCTGGGTCGTTCGGTCTGGATCGTGTTCCGCCAGAGAGGCTCGGCCGCACCCCCGCGATCGCGCCGCGACCTCGGCCGCTCTTCTCGGCCGCGCTGGCTTGCCGGCGGCGAACAACCTGAAGGCCGCTGGGACGCCTATGTCGCCCCTGCCGGTTGCACGCTGGCCGAGCTTGCCGGAGCTGACGGCCTGGCCTGGGCCGATGCCCGGCCGATCCTTCACGACCTTGCCGACGAACTCTGCCACGCGGCCCTCGACGGCACCCTTCCCGAAGGCCTCTCCGTGGATCAGGTCTGGGTGCAACCCGACGGCACCGTGCAGCTTGCCGACCCCTTCGGGCCGCCTTCCACATCGACCTCCGACGTCCATCCGGTCGTCGCGGCTTCCGACCACGCCCGCGCCCTTGAGCTGCTGCGGCAAACGGCCGCACTCGCCCTGGAAGGAGGCCGCCGCCGTCGGGGAAGTCCTGGAGGCACTCCGAAGGCGATCCGCGCGGCGGTTCCCGAGCATGCCGCGAGGATGCTCGACCGCCTCATCGGCCGTCCTCGCCATGGAGATACCGCATATGTCGATCTCGCCTCAGTGGTGGCCGACATGGAGGCGAACCGCGACAAGCCGACAGAGGTGGACACGGCGCGGCGTTTGGTCCACATCGTCCCCGGAGCGGCGGCGGTCTTCATCCCTTTGGCGATCATGTTCGGCGTCGCGTTCCCTCGAAGAAACACGCTGAGCGACTTCGCCTTCGCGTTCTGGCTGATCCCCTTAATCTGGGTGGTCTGGGGAGCGTTGACGCGAGGAGGGGCGTTGCTGAACCTTGCGGGCCTGGCGGTGGTGTGCCGGGACAGTCGCCCCGCGGAACGCTGGCGATGCGCCTGGCGCGCCCTGGTTCTCTGGGGACCGTTCGCCGGCTTACTCGCCGCCTCGCACGAAGCCATGAAGTACGCCCCTCGCTATGAATACCTGGCCTGGGGGCTCTGGGGCGGTGCCCAGGTCATTCTTCTGTTGTTCCTGATGCTCGCCCTGATTTTTCCATCAAGATCAGTGCATGACTGGCTGGCGGGAACGTGGGTGGTGCCGAAGTGAATCATCCACGCCAACGCGAAAGGAGCGAACATGAAACCTGATGCCCTGTCCGTGTTTGATCTTAGCGCGGCTGAAAAATTACTACTTGTCGAGGATTTATGGGACGATCTTGCTTCGACACCTGAGAACGTTCCAATGCACGAATGGCAAAAAGAGGAATTGTCGAGGCGCAAGGCGAACCTCATGAGGAATCCGGCGTCAAGACTTTCTTGGGAAGTGGTCAAACAGAAGATTCGCGGTCGCTATGGCCGCTGAATTCATCATCGCGCCCGAAATGGCACAATGAGCATCGATTACTCCTTCTCCCACGGCACTTCCCATAAGTATATGATTTTTAGACCGACATCTCCCTTGGGTATCTTTTCGATCGTCTTTGGTTTCGCCCCTTTCATGTCAAAGGCGTGGGAGACGATGCGGGTGCCGGGTTTCAGCTTGGCGAGCTTGGGCATCAGCCGGACGTTCAGATTCGGAAGCAAATACATCGTGATAACCGAAGCGCCGTTGAGGTCGGTCTTGAAGATGTCTTCCTGTTTGATCGTGACAAGGTGTTCGACATGGTGCTCGCGGACATTGGCGCGGGCCTCGTCGATGCGTTTGGGGTCGATGTCGAAGCCGAACGCCTTGATCCCGTAACGCTCGGCGGCGGCCACGACGATCCGGCCGTCGCCGCAGCCGAGGTCGTAAAGGACATCCCCCTCTTTCACCTCGGCCAGTGCCAGCATCTTCTCGACCACATCGGGAGGGGTCGGGATATACAATACGTCGGGCTTTTTTGGACCCGAAATCACTTGTACGACGGCTTTTGCCTGACTCAGGATGTTGTCGCGCGGCGTCGACAGGTTGACCACTAGCGCGACCGACACCGTGATGATGGCGGCAAGGTACACGGGTCGACGAGGGAGCCGGCGAGGTTCCGCCTCGGTCATCACGGCGACGCCTTCGCGGGCTTCTTCTTTGTCTTGACGTAGTCTTTCCATTCGTTGTGTTGCGGCGATTTCACGAACCCCGCGTAATCGGCGATGGCCCCGAAATCACCGAACTCCAATTCGAAGTTCCGATCGATCTTTTTGAGTGTGGCAAGGGCATCGGGATAATCTTCCGTCTTCAAATCAACGGTCAAGAGCGTCCAGTAACCGTCGATCATGTCGGGTGCTTTTTCGACAGCGGACTGAGCGGTTTTCTTGGCGTTTTCGGGCTGGCCCGCCATCAGAAAGAGCGATGCGCGAAGGACATTGAGATAACCGTCGCCGTCGACCGACTTGTCGAGCCGATCGATCGCGGCGAGTGACTTGTCGTACTGCTTGATCAGAGCGAAGCCGTCAATCGAGAGGATGTCGGCGCAGACGTCCTTGGGAAAGAGCGTACGAAAATTTTCAATCGCCTTGGTATAGGTTGCTTCGTCGAGTTTTTGAGCGGCCTGGACGCGGATCAGCAGAAAGGTCTTGTCTTTCTTGACCGTCTCGGGCAGCGCGTCGTAAACCTCGAGCGCCTCTTTGTACTTGCTGGCGGCGATAAGCTCCGAGATCTCTTGAAGTTTCGCGAAGCTCTTGACGAACTCTTGATCTTTGCCGACAAGCCGGTCGAAGAGGCCGCGGTTTTGCTGGGCCGCGACCTGAACATACGCGCGGTGGAAGGTTTCAGAAAGCAGTTCGCCGCTGAAGAAGACATAAAGGTCCGTCGCGCGGACATTGCCGTCCTTCCCGCGCGCGAGCAGGAATTCCATGTAGTTCACACCTGCACCATTGGGAGGCGCGAGGCGGAAAAGGGCCGTCTTCTGCTTGTCCCGCACCCGAGAGCGAATCATAGAGTACCGGACCCCCTCTTTGGACTGGCTGACGATCCGGCCGGCGAATCCCAGCGGATTGTCGACGGCTTTCAACAATCCGTTGCGGAATCCGCTTCGGAAGGCCTCGGTAACCTCGACGTTGGCGGTGGCCTTGTCGACGAGCGTATCCCAGTCGAGCAGCGCGCTGAATGCGCCGATGTTTCCCTTGGTGAAGGCGGCTTCGATCGCCGTGCCGAAGTCGCGGGCGTCGTCGTCCGTCACCGCGTTTGGGGGCGGGGCTTGTGCGACGACGGAATTCCAAAGGCTCATGGTGAGCCCGACAAAGAGAAGCCCGGTAGCGGAGCGGCGGGTCAGCATCCAGAATGATCGCATGCTCAGATCCTCGATCACACTCGGAAGGCGGGATTGCGGAGGGACGAAGGCTTCAGCTTAACCCTGCGACCGGGCTTTCACCAGATGTTGACGCGGAGGTCTACGCCTCAACCCGCGGGCAAGGCCGCCGCGGCGCGACGGCTCGGGCGGGCGGAAGGGTATCGGGTGGCCTTGATGGCGGGGTCGAAGCAGGGCCATAAAAGGTGTGCGACGGCGTCAGCCGGGTCGGCGGCGATCGCGGCGTCGAGCCTGGCGAGATAGCGTTCCACGGCCGCCGATTCCCGCCCCGGCGCGATCATTCCCGCAGGCTCGAAGTCAAGGGCGAATCGCCCGTTTTCGCGAGGGGTGCAGATGACGTAAAAGACCGGCGCGGAAGTGATCGCGGCGAGGTCGGCCCAGACCGAGAGAAATGGGTGCGTCCTGCCGAGCAACCGCCCTGTGCGACTGTTTGGCCCGTTCCAGGGGATGTCGCCCGGAAGATACACAGCGCTTCCCTCTCGCAACGCCGCGCGGGCATTGAGGATTCGAGAGACGCATGCGGTCGCGTCCATGCTTCGAGTGAGAAAGAAGTTGGATTGCGGCCGAGGCTCGTCTTGATCGAAGAATGTCGCGAGGGCCCGCGTGACGTGCCGAGGGCGCTGAACCATCAAGCGGAGCGGGAAATCCATGCGATACAGCCAGTGAAACGCCGCGATGTGTCCGCCGAAATGGCTGCCCACCAGCACCACGCCGCGACCTTTCGCCATCTCCTGATTCAAGGCCGCTTCGCCGGAGACGTCGAACAGAGGAAGTACCGTGTCGTTATCTTCGGCGAGCAGGTAGTCGCGAGCAAGGTAGCGTAATGAGCCGGCGGCGAGTTCCGGGGCGAGTGTGTCGGGATGCCAGGTCGGCGAAAGGTGCGAAAGCCCTTCGCGAGCGATTTCCAAAGCCGCAACGAGCCGGCGCTTTCTCGCTGGCCAGAGGCTCGTTGAAAATTTCCCAAGTCTCCCCAGGATCGCGTCCGCCCGCGCCGGCCCAAGCCGCCGCAAGGCGGGCAAGAGTCCATGATAGAAGGCGAATTTCCAGGTCAGGACGTCTCGGGGCTTCACGACGAGGGCCTCTTATTAAAGACGAGAGACGAGTATCGGGATTCACGCTTCCGCCGGAACCCGCTGCTTCAATCCCTGGTAATCGACTTTGTCTGTGGAGGTTGTGGGAAAGTCCTGAAGAAAGGTGATGGAGTCGGGTATCATGTAATGAGGAAGATAGGATGTACAATGCCGCTTCATCGCGATGACCGAACCCTTATGGGCGGGCTTCATCGCCACGAACGCGGCGATCGAGACGCCCGCGTCATCGGTTTTGGCCACAACCGCCGCGCGGTCGACGCCATTGTGGCGATACAGGGCCGACTCGATTTCGCCCAGCTCGATCCGGTATCCCCGCTTCTTCACCATCCGGTCTCGTCGGCCGTGGAAAAGGAAGCAGCCCGATCCATCGTCACGAACGAGGTCCCCGGTGCGATACCAAGCATTGCCGATAGTATCATAAAAGAACATTTTTGCCGATAGCTCGGGCTGGCCGAAGTATCCCTTCATCACACCGGGACCGGAAATCACGAGTTCGCCGAGTTGGCCGGCGGCGACCTTTCGACCGGTCTCATCCACGACATTCGCTTGCAACGGTGGGCAAACCGAGCCGATCGGGAAGGGAACGGATCGACCCTCGGGGATACGGTCCGGAATCTGAAACGCGGTGCAGACGTTGGTCTCGGTGGGACCGTAGAGGTTCCAGAAGTCGGCGAGCGGCCAGAGTGCCCGGAGCCTCTTGAGCGGTAAAATCGGGAAGACTTCTCCCGCGAACAGCACGACTCGGGGTGCAAGATAACCTGCGCGTTCCAGCCCGCCGTACTGCCCCAACAGCGCGAGGATCGATGGCGCTGAATACCAGACGGAGATCTCGCGCGAGGTAATGAACGGGCCGAGCCGAGCCGGGTCCTTTCCCAAGGCCTCGCCGATGATAACCAAGGTCGCCGCGCATTGGCACGAGGCGAAGAGGTCAAACACGGAAAGATCAAAATGAAAGGGCGCGTGTGAAGAAAATCTGTCGTTTTCGTTGAGATTCAAGGTCAATTCGCACCAGTCGATAAACGTAAACGCATTCGCATGCGATAGCATCACACCTTTTGGCTTTCCGGTCGAGCCCGAGGTGTACAACACATACGCGAGGTCGTCGGCGTCGCGAACCGAGGAGAGTGGAGCCGGGGCGTCGTCGGCCAGAACGTCATTCCAGAGGGCGTCCG
>JAYVYS010000143.1:0-9193 GCA_043784005.1 Isosphaeraceae bacterium | reverse complement strand
AGGCCCTGGCTTGCTTGAGAAATTGGCGATTTGAGCGGATTAACATTAACCCGTTTCGTCGGAAATCGTCAAGGATTCAAAGGTTCAGACGGAGGATTGTAAAGTCAGGAGCACCAAGAAAACAATTTCATCCGCAGATGACGCAGATCGACACAGATTCACTCAAAGCAAGAGGATAAAACAATCAATCGAATATCAATATGTAACAACAACTATTAATTTCGTGATTCCCGATGAGGCCCATAAATCACCGTGCCTTATCTCCCATCTGTGTTCATCTGCGTCATCTGCGGATGAATTCTTGTCATTCTTCCGTGCGAACTTGCAATCCTCAAGAGGTTCAGACCAGGGCCCTTGCTCAGACGAGGAGAATCGCTTTTTGGTAGACTGCCCGATCGATCAGGAACGGAATTCGGGAACGGGGCGAGCCGGCATGAAGTTCGACGCGGGGCGGGTGGTGACTTTGGCGAAATCGTTTGAACAAACGAGAGCCGCCGGCTCATCCTTATCGACTCGGGCGGGGGAACTCTTCGAATCATTGATGCGAGACCAAGGCATCGCGACGGTTCACTCCGAGCCCTCACCTCGAAAACGCTCGATCGGCGCTCCGCTCCTCTCGGCGTTGATCCTCACCTCGCTCGTTCTGACGTGGAGAGTGTTCTTCCCGGGGAGCATGATTGTCATATGCGCATACGTGATATATTACTTCGTGGTCAACCTGTTCATCAAATTACCCGCCGAGGGGCCTTCGCTCATCGCGGGAGCGGTGGAACAAAGTCGCGCGACGAGGGTCGTGATCCTGACAACGCTCACAACTCCAATGCGGAGATCGACCGTTCGTTTCCGCAGGTTCGTCATGATCCCGTCCCTGAGTTTCGGATTCCTCACTTTGATCCCTGTCGTGGCCTCGACGCTTCAACAGTCAAGGTTCGTCGCGGGACTCTTCGCCGTTGTTCACCTCTTATTCATCGTCATTCTTGGGTGGATTGGCGCGCCCTTCAGAACGCCAAGTGCATTCAACGGCGATAATCGCACGGGGATCGCGATGCTCGTGGAACTTGCGCGATCCTGGCCTTCGTCGATGTCGTCGCGGATGGACGCGCTCTTTATCCTCTCGCCAGCAGGCTCCAGCATCCCGAACAGGTCCGATGGCAAGCCGACGCTTCTGATCACCCTCGACGCGCCTGGCGTCGGCGCGTCCAACACAATCGTCGGCGGCGAATTCGCGGAGAAGACCGTCCGCGACCTCTGGCTACCGGATCGCTACTGGTTCGGAGTCAGCGGAAAGGGCGTTGAGGAAGTCATGATCCAGGGCGCTCACGATGATTCGCCGATCGATCCGCCTGCCCTCGAAAGAGCATCGCAGCTTATCACCGAGTTATCGTTGCGGTGGGCACGTCAAAATTCGTAGGGTTGGTCGAACCTTCGAGGCCCGCCTTCGCCGAATCGGTGGTGGGCCTCAAAGGTTCGACCCACCCTACGAATGGAACTTCGCCAGGTCTTCCCAGAACCCCGGATACGTCTTCGCGACGCATCCAGGCTCTTGAATCGTGACGCCTCCGGCTTTCACCCCCGCGAGGGCGAATGACATGGCCATGCGGTGATCGTCGTGGGTCGCAATCGTCGCGGGAGTGATCTGGCCATTCGCCGGAGGCAGGACCAAGAGGCCCTCGGGCTGTTCGTCGACCGTCGCGCCAAGCTTTCTTAATTCCGTCGCAAGCGCGCTGATGCGATCGGTTTCCTTGTGGCGGATGTGGGCGACGTTGCGGATTCGTGTGAACCCCGAGGCGAAAAGAGCGACCACCCCCAGCGTCATCACGGTGTCGCTGATCGCGTTCATATCAACATCCACCCCGCGCAACGGGCCGCCCGTGACGGTGGTCGCGTCGGCCTTGCGCTCGACCTCGCAGCCCATGTGTTCAAGGATGTCGACAAATTTCATGTCGCCTTGCACGCTTCTAATTCCGAGCCCTTCCACCGTCACCGAGCCTCCCGTGATCGCGGCCAGCGCGAAGAAATAGCTGGCGGCCGAGGCATCGGGCTCAATGGCGTAGGTTCGCCCCTTGTAGCGCGCCGGGCGAACATCAAAGCGGCGGTTCTTGCGGTTGTCGACCGTTACGCCAAACGCTTCCATGACGTTCATCGTCATCAACACATACGGCAATGAGACCAGCGCGCCATCGACCTCGACACTCGTCACTTCGCGCGCATAGGGAAGCGCCATCAATAAGCCGCTGAGGAACTGGCTGGAGACATCTCCTTTCACAAACACATTGCCGCCGTCGAGCCCGTTGGCCTTCACTGTGACCGGCGGACAGCCTGTTCCAGCGTCGCTTTTCGCGTCCGAACCCAGCCCATTAAGAGCCTGGAGCAGGTCCGCAACGGGTCGCTGGCGCATCCGAGGAGTGCCGTCGAGCCGGAATGTCCCCAGGCCGGTCGCGACCATCGCGGTGAGGAAACGCAGGCTGGTCCCCGAGTTCGCGATGAAGAGGTCGGCCTCGCGAACCGGGAGCTTGTTGCGGCAACCGACCACCTGGATCGTCGCGTCTTCGGGAGTGTGGGTCACGTCGATGCCGAGCTTCCGGAGCGATTCGACCATCACGCGGGTGTCGTCGCTTTCAAGCGCGTTGGTGAGCGTGCTCGAACCGTCGGCCAGGGCGGCGATGATTAACGCGCGGTTGGTCAGGCTTTTGGAGCCGGGGACGCGCACGCTCGCGTTTGAGGGGGCGACGGTCCAGCGGTCCAGGGTCAGTTCGGGCGGATAGTCGGGCATCGTGGTCCGTGGTCATTGAGCTTTGGAGAGTTCGGCAAGCAGGGCGTCAATACGCTGACGCAGCACTTCCGGTGGAATTCCCGTCAAAAGAAATTTCTTCTCGCGTGAAGTGTCACCCGAGAGGATCTCGATTTGCGAAGGTTTACAGCCCAACGCCTCGGCAAGAACCGCAGCCACCGCGGCGTTCGCCTTCCCCTTTTCGGGAGCGGCGGAAACGGCCACCTTCAAGGCCCCCGCGTGCGACCCGGTCACGCCATTCTTGCGAGCGCTGGGTTGTGCGCGAACCGGCAGGATCACACCGTCGGCGTGAGGAGTCAAGGAGATCACAGCGCGACCCCTTCAAACAAGGCCGATCCGACGCGGACAAGCGTGGACCCTTCCTCAATGGCGGCCTCGAAATCATTCGACATCCCCATCGAAAGCTGCTCAAGAGCCAGCCCCGTCCGGGTCCGTAAGGAATCGCGAATTTCGCGTAATTGAACAAACGAAGGCCGGGCCGTCTCGGCATCGGTCCCGTAGCCGGCGATCGTCATGAGGCCGACCACGGGTATTCGCTGGATCGCGGCAATCGCCTCCGCATCCTTGAAGATACCGTCGGCCGACCAACCGTGCTTGGCGTCTTCCTCCGACGTGTTGACCTGCAAGCAGATCGATGGCGGCGTGGGGAGGTCTTTGGCCAGGTCGTCGAGGGTCCGCAATAATTTTAAGGAATCGACGGCATGAATCATCCGGACCAGCGGCAACGTCTTCTTGGCCTTGTTCCCTTGAAGATGCCCGATCAGATGCCATCGCAGGTTCAAACCGGCGAGTGCCTCGTGCTTTTCCCAGAGTTCTTGAGGGTAATTTTCGCCCAGGTCGGAAGCACCCAGATCGATCAACGGGCGGATCATCGCGACCGGATTTCGCTTGGTGACGGCGACAAGCGTCACCTCGGAGAACTTACGTCCCGAGCGCCCGGCGGCATCGGCGATCCGCGCATTGACCGATTCCCAGTTCTTTTGTAGCTCGTCCATGAATGGAGTGTAAAGCGAAGACGGCAGGAGACAAGGGCGACTCCCTGACGCGACGTGACGTTCACTCTCCGTTCGACTAAGCTGATGACACTGCTGGCGTCGGGAACGTCTCGACGGTGCGTTGATTATTGGAACTTTGGTGGTTGTCCGATGAAACCGTTTCTCTTGATCCTCGGCGTGCTTTCCGCCCTGTTGACCGTCTCGCAACTGGTCATGGGCGTATTGATCGCCGGCGGCAATAACAACCTTCGTAAAGCTCACCCGCACATGGGATATACGATGGCGGCGGTTGTCCTGGTCTATGTCGGATTCTCCCTCGCGGCGCTGCTCTCGACACCGAAGCGGAAAGGCGCCTGACCCGGACGAGACCGTCATTCGTCGAGTTTCAACAACGGCTCGACCTCTCCCTCATTGGTGAACAACCCCACCAAAAACCGAGCCCGCGTCTGGTGCCCGAGGCAGGCGCGGAGCCCCGGACGGCTCAGGCTTCGATAGACGAGTAACGTGTCGTTGCGACCCCACGACAGACGCGACGCGAACGCCGTTCCCGAAGGGCATTCCTTCGAGTTCTCGGAAACCGTCAAGGTTCGCCAGTGGACCGGAAGCCGGTCCCGTTTCGGCTCCCACGAGATGAGAAGTGTCCGCCAAGCCCGCGTTTGCCCGATGACCACCGGCTGCGTCAGGACCAGGTCCCGCCCCTCGACGCGGAATTCGCCCTTTTCCGTCGCATAGGGCAGACGCGGCAGGCCGATCGGATAGACGCGGGCGGAACCTCTTCCCTTACTGGGCGAAAGAGTCAATCCTCGACAATCCGGGATCGGGCCGGCCTGGATGCCTTCGGCCAATCCGATTCGGAGTTCGCCGGGGTCGTCGGCTCCGTCCCATTGTTCGCCGATCAGCGCGAGTCGTCGGCAACGGAGCAACACGGCCGTCCTAGTCACCCGCGCGGTCCCGACGCGATAGCTCCACTCGAACACATCCGCCGACCCTTGGCTTGTCCAGTGGGTCGGTTTCGGACGGCTCGCGGGTTTGAGGTTTTGCCCCCCGGAGTCCCAGACCGGTCCCAGCCAGGGGATTCCGCCGCCGAAGAGTTCAAATTGCGTCGCGGTGCCGGGTAATCGGTGGTCGACCGCGAGGAAATCGCCGTCGCGCGACCAGTTCGTCCGTAGGATTGCGAGCGGTCGATCCGGGCGGGCGTCGGCGGGTAAGGGCGGCGGAGAATGTCGGATCGCCGACGATCGCGGAAACCACCAATCAACGACCGTTCCGAACGCGGGGTCGCTCAGCGCCTCGGCCCACTTCCGAAAAAAGACGGCTCGCGACTTATCTTGGACGAACTCTCCGAAGGCGGGCGACCCCCCCGGCCTGGCGAACCTCAACGTGGCGCGAAACCAACCTTCGGCGAGCGCATCAACCTGTTCGGGCCAACCTTCGGATCGACGCTCTCGGGCCTCGGCAAGTTGGCGAAGCCCAAGCTCCCAGGCGGAGACCGGAAGTCGCTTTGGAACTCCCTCGTGATCCAACTCGCGATCGAGCCAACGTATCAGAGGGGTGGCGTTCGCGAACTCGACCCACTGCGTCACGGCCGCTTCGAGAGAGGAAAGCCTTGAATCGGGCTCGTCCACTTCCGTTTTCTGACTTACAAGCTCGGAATCCTTCCCGATGTCGCCGTTTTTCGAGCCGTTGACAATCGATCTCATAGGATTGCGTGCTTCTTATGCAGTCCTGCACGGGGAATAATCAAGGGCTTTGTCATTTTGTCCTGAAAAACGCCTCTGATCTCACGCTGTCGGATCATGTCGCGATTTTTTCAGGATGACCTTAAGTCTAATCTTGCGCGAGAGAAAGGGCAAGAATTGGGCATTGAAAACGAGGCGGTTTCAGAGACTTTAGTCGCTCTGGCACTCGCTTTGCTTTTCTTCTATTTCGTTAACGAGACGGGCCTAAGACTGAGCGAAAAGACTTCTTAACCAAGTTAAATCCGCTCGAATTGGCCAGACTCGAACGAACCACCCTCATGGCGACGGTTGTTGTGACTTTCAGTCGCATGGACTTACCGCCAAAGGGCGAGCGGGTAGCCTCGCACGACCCCCCCGCTCGCCTTTCTACAAAGTCGTGCCCTTGATTGACTGATCGAGAAAAAAGGGCGCGACGTTCGACTAGCCGGCCAGAGAGCTTCGTTCAGGTCACCATGGGAGAGGTGGTTGACCTGAAAGATGCTGTCTGGCCGGCTTACCTTTTTCCCCTGTCCCACCGTTTCCACCTTCCTTCCCATTTTATCCTATCCCACCCCGTTCTCTGTCTTCTCGCGAAAATCCCCTACTTACCCGATCTTCGCAAAAATCTTCACAGACCGGAACCGTCCGGGCCGATGAAAAGATCGTCCCGAAGCGTCCTGTCCGCAAGCTGGACGACGGTTATCGTCCCCGCGAGGTTGGCAGGAGCATGGGTCCGCGTGGAAGACTTGGTCTGAACTTGCCAACGGCGAGATTTCTCCTCGGAATGAGTTCATGCGCGGCCGAAAGTGTCACTCCTGGAACGATCGGCTCTCAACGGTAAGTCCCGGACGACCGGGACGTGCTTCCCCGATCGACCCGCCGGACTGCGAATTCGCGAGTGCAAAGCCGGCGGCCTCCATGCACACGTTGCTCCCTGGCGCCGGTTGTGGGAATCCCGTTCGGGTTGATCGTTAAGTGATTGCCCCGAGTGAGCATGGTCGTTCACGCAGGAAGTCGTGAACGTTTGATCGTTCAGGAGGAGCGTTATGAAATTCCGGATCACCACGGGGGTTACCACCCTCGGACTCGTCGTCGGACTGAGCGCCAGCGATCTCAAGGCTCAGCAGCCCTCGACCTCAGTGCCGATCTATCCGAAACAAACCGCCAACGCCCCCTCGGGCCTTGGGCGCGTCGCCTATCAGAATGTGGCTCAACCGCCTGGTACACCCGCGCCCGGCGTTCCTGCCGTCCCCGCGCCGCCGGGCGTTCCAGCGCCTCCGGACGCGACCGTCCCGGCTCCTCCGGCGGTCCCGGGAGCAGCCCGCAACTTTACTGAGCCGCTCAGCACCAATACGGACCTCTCACTTCCCAAATCCGAGCGTGAAGGGGGCGGTGGAGAACCCACCGAGGCCGCCGCCGAAGCCGATGCCGCCGCCGCGCCCGCCAAGGACGAAACCAAGCTTCTGATGAACTTCCTTGGCATGGAAGAATCCAAGGTCAAGGTCTACGGCTGGATTCAAAACAGCTTCACCGGCAACACCAACGGCACCCCCAAGAACGGTCAGAACTTCGGTGTGAATCCGAACTACCTGGCAAATCGCTGGATGGGAAACCAATATTACCTGATCTTCGAGAAACCGCTCGATCAGGGCGACAAGCTCAACTTCGGCTTCCGGGTCGACAACCTTTTTGGTAACGACTGGCAGTTCAACCATAGCCACGGGTTCGCCGATACCACCGCCAAGTTGAATCACTTTAACGGCTACGACCTGGCGCAGGTCTACGCCGAGGTCCACCTGCCCCCGGTGATCAGCAAGGGCGGTACGGATATCAAGGGTGGCCGGTTCTATACGATCCTCGGCTACGAGGTTGTGCCGGCGACCGGTCGTCCGCTGCTCTCGGTCCCTTACATGTTCAACTACGGCCAACCGTTCACCCACGTCGGTGCGCTTGCGACCACGCATGTCACCGACCGGTTCAACTTGTACAACGGCACGGTCAACGGTTGGGACCGCTGGTTCGACGCGAATTACAAGTGGAGCTACCTCGGCGGCTTCAGTTGGACCTCGAAGAGCGGCAAGGCGAGCCTCGCGGTGTCTTACATCTTCGGCCCCGACCAGTTCCCCCGCTTCCTACCGGCGAACACCGTGGTTGTGCCGACCGGTTACTCGCCAAACGGCTTCATGGCGGGACGCAAGAACGCGGGTTACGGCGGCAACTGGCGAGCGACCGCCACCACCGTCTTCACCTACAAGTGGAGTGACACCTTCACCCAGGTGCTCGAAACCGACCAGTCGATCGAGAAAAACGTTCCGGGCTGGGGCCCTGGCGGCACGCCCAAGGACGCCGAATGGTACAGCTTCGGCAACTGGTTCCTCTGGCAGTTCTGGAAGAAAGACGATCGCGACTACATGACGGCCGTCTGGCGGTCGGAAGTCTTCCGTGACGACGGTGGTATCCGGACAGGCACCGGGATCAGCACAAACTACTATGAAATGACCGTCGGCATGATCTGGAAGCCCAAGTCTTACATCTGGGTTCGTCCCGAACTCCGATATGACTGGGCGCAAGGGAACCATCCTTACAACGACGGAACCCGCAACAGCCAGTTCACGATCGGCGTGGACGCGATCTTGCTTTACTGATCGGCGCAAGCTCGATGAAGACGTACGAATACAAGGGGCTCGACACCATGTCGAGCCCCTTGTGCGTTTCGAAGCGTCACGCCGTCGCTGACCTTGCTGTCCGTTCGAGCCGAGGCGACAATCAAGGAGTTCCTCGCGAGAATCCCGTACGAGGCCTGTCGAATGTCTCCAACGACCCTGGAAGCGACCGAACTGGATACCCTGGCCGACTTCATCGATCGGCTCGGAGGGATTTCTCCAAGTCGCGTTCGATTCCACCCGCTGCCCGGCACGGCCACCGAGGCCGATTTGCTGAAGGTGCTCGCCAAGCGAAGGGGGCAAATTTATGAATTGGTCGATGGAACCCTGGTGGAGAAAGCGATGGGATACCGGCAATCGCTCCTCGCCTTGGTCTTGGCCGGCATGATTCGCGATTTTGTTCACCCGCGAAATCTTGGGCTGGTCAGTGGTCCCGATGGCCTGATGCGGCTCGACGCCGGCCTCGTTCGCATTCCCGACATCGCTTTTGCCTCGTGGAACCGCATCCCCGGCCGCAAGGTGCCCACGGAACCGATCCCCGACCTCGTCCCCGACCTGGCGATCGAGGTTTTGAGCGAGGGAAACACCGCCGCCGAGATGGCGAGAAAGTGCCGGGAATACTTCGGGGCAGGCGTTCGACTCGTCTGGCTGATCGACCCGGCGACCCGGACCGCGGTCGTCCATCTCTCCCCGGAGGAGTTCTCGCTGCATGATGCCGGGGGAACCCTCAATGGAGGCAACGTCCTCCCCGGCCTGACGGTGCCACTGGGGCCATTGTTTGCCGAGCTTGATCGCCAGGGATGATCAGATTCCGTTGAGGAACGGACCTACGAAAGACGGGACCGGCCATCGACAAGCTTCGATCGGCGGAGGTTTGCGACCCCGTCGCCCCCCGGTTCCCGATTTCCGATTCACAGAACACAACGTGCTCTCGATTCGATGATGTCTGATGAAGCGATCGCGCACACTCCGCGCGCAGCGCATTAGCATCATCAATCGAGACCTCCCGCGATGAAACTCACCGAC